>CAZUQY010000019.1:0-10195 GCA_964622935.1 uncultured Bacteroidales bacterium
TTTTTATTTCAAAGATACAAATAATTACGTCATATCACGCTTAACTTAACACTAGGATTAAATAGTAATTATAATTGGTATTATTTAACTAATAACAAACTGTCAATACCAAAGACATAATCATCTATAACATTTAATGAAAAAGCGACTTCAGATCCATTAAAGCCATTTAGGTCGTCATACGATATTTTTTGTCTGTATTGATATTGAAATTCTTTAGATATTGGTAAATATGACCAATGCCATTTTTCTTCGTTATATCCACTTGTTCTGTTGTTGGTATATACTTGATAAAAACCGAATTTCGGAGCATTCTCGCACATCCACTGATATGCCTTTTGTCCTTCTTCGGTTGTGAAAAAGTTAAGTTTTGTGTTTAGCATATCTATATCAGTTCCCCAATGGTGTCTTGAAGTACCGGGCATTGCAAGATAACTTAATACTGATTTGGCAACAGCTTCAGGATTTGAAGAGTTATAATATCTTTGATTCCAAAGCCATTTTTGTGTTTCGAAACTTCGAAATGCTGAAATGATTCCAAGATTAATATTCTCTTTTGCAGCAGCGTCATACATTGCAATATATGGTTCCAATACATCTTTATGCACATATTCTTTTCGCATAAGACAATATTTCTGCGGTACTTCAACAAACATTGAATCATTTACTGGATTGGTTTTACCGAGTAAATTTTCTTTTGCAATTTCTAGATGTATAACAGTATCAATGTTAACAATCGTGCTATCATTTTGGGTAGTGTTATGATTATTGCTATTATCACTATTATCTGATGATGCAGCCTGATTACAGGAATATAGAGCAATTAAAAACAGACCAGATATTAAAATTAAATATTTATTCATTTAAAAAGTTTAAACAATTTTGTAAAATGCTTTTTTGATCAAGATGATATTTTTCTAAAAGTTCCTTTGGATTACCCGATTCTCCAAAACTATCTGGCATACCAATGATTTTCATTTTTACAGGATGATTTTGTACAATTACTTCAGCAACAGCACTTCCAAAACCACCAT
This sequence comes from uncultured Bacteroidales bacterium, assembly GCA_964622935.1. Lineage (GTDB taxonomy): Bacteria > Bacteroidota > Bacteroidia > Bacteroidales > ML635J-15 > Bact-19. The sequence continues at coordinate 1,035 of CAZUQY010000019.1, forward strand.
GAATCTGATGTTCTTCTAAAGTAATTACTTTTCCTGTTTTTTTTGCTGATTTAATAATAGTATTTTTATCGATAGGTTTTATTGTATGAATATTAATCACATCCGCCGAAAATTCACTTTTTTGTAGTTCTTTTGCAACAGTAATAGCTGTCCAAACCATTGTGCCGGTTGCAATAATGCTAATATCTTTACCTTCTTGAAGAATTTGGGCTTTTCCAATTATAAACTCATCATCTGTTGATGTGAAATTTGGAACAGGTTCTCTTCCGTATCTGATATAAACTGGAGAATTTAATTGTTTGATAGCTGCAATAGTTGCTAGTTTTGTTTGATTTTCATCACATGGAGATAAAACTGTCATATTTGGTAGTGATCTCATTACAGCAATATCTTCAAGAGCCTGGTGTGTTGCACCATCTGGACCAACTGAAATTCCTGCATGTGCCCCTCCTATTATACAGTGAAGCTTGTTGTAGCATAGAGAAATTCTAATTTGATCGGCTGCTCGCATTGCCGAAAAAACTGCATAAGTCGAAAATACTGGAATTTTGCCAGAAAGAGCTAGTCCGGCAGCAACAGCAGCAGTATTTTGTTCTGCGATGCCTAATGAAAAAAATCGGTCAGGAAACTTATCTTTAAAAAAATTCATTCCAACTGAGTTTGTAATATCAGAACCAAGGGCAATTAAATTATTGTATTTATCACCAATTTCGGATAACCCTTTTCCAAATCCATTTTTCATCGGAGTAACAGAGATGGGCATTTCAGATATTTTTTTAATCTTGGTCTGATTCATACCATTCGGCAAATGAATTTGTAGTTTCGTGAAGTTTAATACTGAACAGTTTAATACCTTGTGGTAAAAAAGGTTTAATAATGTTTGCAAAATGAACAACCATATTTTCAGCAGTAGGTTGAAAATCAACAATATGAATTCGTTTAAATAACATATTTTCCTTTTCAAAATACTTTGTATCTTCTTTATTGCTTAATAATATGCAGTGATCGAATATATCGACAATGTTCGGTTTCACTATTTTTTTGAGTAATCCAAAATCTAGAACCATACCAAGCGTTGTAGATTCAGTATTATTTTCAGGTTCGCCAATAATTGTGATAGATAATTTATAGGTATGTCCATGAATGTTACGACATAGCCCATCATAATTATGAAGAGCATGTGCCATTTCAAATTCAAACATTTTTGTTACTCGTATTCTTGTCATTGTAAATTCTTTTTATTGTAACAAAGTTATACAATTTTTTGTTTTAGGTAAAGTTTAATTATTGACAGATATATAATAGTATTTTGAAATATTAATATGTATCTAACAAATTAAAAAAAATGTTAATTTTGTTGTTTTATGTTTTATAATGAATTTTAGAGAAATAACGCATAGTATCAATAATGATCTCGAAGTATTTGAGAGTTTGTTAAAGGAGTTAACAAACGATACAGATATTATTTTAGCAGAAATACTTGATTATATTTTTGAATCTAGAGGTAAAAGGGTGCGACCAGTATTGGTTTACTTGACAAGCAGATTATTTAGTGAGCCGACTAATTCAACTCATAATGCTGCTGTTTTAGTTGAGCTAATGCATACTGCAACTTTATTACATGATGATGTTGTTGATAAAGCTGTATTACGTAGAGGAAAGACGACGGTGAATGGCAAGTGGGATGATAAAACGGCTGTTTTGACTGGTGATTATTTGTTTGCTAAAGCAATGAAACTTGCAACAGATAATAATGAGTATAAACTTTTTGATATTATAACACCGGCAATTATGCAGCTTAGTTTGGGAGAGCTTCAGCAGATGAATAAATCGAGAAGTTTTGATGTAGATGAGGAAAAGTATTATGAAGTAATTAGAAATAAAACAGCTTCTTTAATTTCTGTTTGTTGTAAAGCAGGTGCTTTCACTGGAGGTGCTTCGGTTGAGCAGACAAAAATAGTTGAAGAATTTGGCGAGTTATTAGGAATAATATTTCAAATAAAAGATGATTTACTTGATTATACTGGAAGTCAGAAAACAGGTAAAGAAATTGGTATAGACATTAAAGAGGGTAAAGTCACTTTGCCATTAATTTTGGCTTGGAATAGAATGGATGCTTCAAGTCGAGATAATCTTAGAAATTTATGGGATGGAGTGTCAGAAACACCTAAAATAACTGAAAATATTATTACAATGGTTTCTGAATTTGGTGGAATAGTAGCTTCAGATGATGAAATGATAAGACTAAAGCAAAAAGCTTTATTATTATTGAACCTCTTACCAAAAACTAAAGCCAGAGAAGCTCTGGCTAAAATTATTGATTATATTATTTCAAGAGATAATTAACTTGATTTAGAAATATTTTACATCTTCGTTTTTGCCATCAATTTTATTCAAGTCACTTAATATGCTATTAGCTAGACGAGAGGCTCCCAATCTAAATAGTTTATTATTAAGCCATTCATCTCCGAGAATTCTTTTGACGATTTGATAATAAATTATAGCATCTTCTGAAACAGACATTCCTCCCGATGGTTTTATACCAACTTTACGACCGGTTTTAACATAGTAATCTTTGATAGCGGAACACATTGTGTACACTGCTTCTGGAGTAGCAGAAACTGGTGTTTTTCCTGTAGAAGTTTTAATAAAGTCTGCTCCGGATTCCATTGCAATAATGCTTGCAAGATGAATGTTATCTGTAGTTACCAATTCGCCGGTTTCCAGTATTACTTTTAAATGAGCATCTTCAATAGACTCTTTAATTATTACAATTTCTCCAGCTACTTTAGTATAGTCTTTTTCAAGAAATGAGCCTACAGATATAACAATATCAATTTCGTCTGCACCTTTATGCACAGTTAATTCGCATTCTACAGCTTTAACAGAAATAAATGTTTGTGAAGATGGAAAGCATGCTCCCACAGCAGCAATATTTATGTTTTTGTCAGTTAAAGTCTCTCTTACTGTTTCTACAAGTGAAGGGTAAACACATATCGCAGCAACATTATTATAATTAGGAAAATGTTTTGTATAATCATTGACCTTTTGTGTCATTGACATGATTTTTTCTTTTGTGTCAGAAGTGTTTAAACTTGTTAAATCGATACAATTAAATATTTTCTGTAATACTGCTTTTGTTTTTAGGCTGCTAGTATCTTGTTTTAGCGCAGCTATCTGAGAATCGATAATCTCTTTTGAAGGAGCTTTTGTATAATCAAAATTTTCCATAATAATTAATTTAGGTAAAATACAAATATAATAAATATTAGCATAATGCTTAAAATTGAAAAACAATTCAAAATAATATATTATAAAAGTTTAGAATTGTCTTTATGTCTGTTTTTATCTCTTTCTGTTTTTTTCTGTATGTTTTTCTTTAGTGCTTCTGTAAGATTTATTTCTGTCTGGTTTGCCATGCATAAAAGTACCCATAAAACGTCAGCCATTTCGTCTTCCAGATTTAGGGTTTCATTAGGCTTTGATGCTTGTTCGCCATATTTTCTAGCAATTACCCTTGCCATCTCTCCAACTTCTTCTGTCAAAACAATCATATTTGTTTTAATATCAAAATATCTCACACCATATTTGTTAATCCATTGATCTACAGTTATTTGAGCTTCGTCTATTGTCATTTTATATGCATTTGTAAATAAAAAAATCTTGTTCTGTTGTTTGATTTGGCTGAATAGTAAAATAATTATCGCTAAGTAAAATAGGGTATTCCCTAATACATAAATAGTATGTCCCAACTTCTAATTTCAAATCAAATTTACCACCAGTACACGTTGTGCTATCTGAAATGGAGAGTAATTGTGTAATTGGTAATCCAGAGGTGTCGGCAACTGTAGAATTAACAAAATATACGTATCCTGAATATGGATAATAGGTTCTGAAACTTTGATCAAAAACACAACTACCTTCTCCATATTGTAGAGTACCACCAATTCCTGATTTTAGTGAATTTGTTGTACAAGCTCCCATTACAATAAGAATAGTAATTGAAATGAAAATTGAAAGTTTTAGTTTCATAATGCAAATATAATGAGTTTTTATATAATTGAATTTACATTAGTGATATTTGTAGGTGACTTTGAGGCTTCGACTACATTTCGACTACCATCAATGCAACGCGTTCAGCTACCTTAGGCACCTATCATTGTGGTCTAAAGGACACTGAGGCTCTCTAAGAGCCCTGTTTACTTCCGATTTTTACTATCAATAATAATGGTTACAGGACCATCGTTGCATAAATCGATTTGCATATTTGCTCCAAAGATTCCGGTTTTAGTTTCTTTTTTTGTAAGTTGATTTAGAGTGTTCACAAATTGATTATAAAAAGATTCTGCAATTTCAGGTTTAGCTGAGTCAATATATGATGGTCTGTTTCCTTTTTTTGTACGAGCGTGTAATGTGAACTGGCTAATAGTCAATATGTTATACTTATATTCTAAGCAAGAGAGGTTCATTACGCCATCTGGATCATCAAATATTCTAAGGTTAATTATTTTGTTAGTTAACCAATCAATATCTTCCTTATTATCGGTGTGAGTTATACCTAAAAATATCAATAATCCAGTATCAATTTTTGAAATAATTTTATTATTTACTGAAACAGAAGCATGTTTGACGCGTTGAATTAATGCAATCATATTTTCTATTCGTTAAAATATTGAATAATAGTTAGTTAAAGGATGTTCCATGTGGAACATTAATCAAATAGTTCAGTAAATGCAAATTTTGTAACATCGAATAATCCCTTGTCTCCAATTTTAAGTGATGGAATTACCAAAAGAGCCATAAAAGACATTGTCATAAATGGTGCTGTTAGTTTAGATCCATTTGATTGAATTATCTTATTTATTTTACTGTAAGTTTCTGCAACTTCAGCTGGGTCTTCTTGAGTCATGAGACCTGCAAATTCTAATGGAAGGCAGTAATAGTCTTTGTTGTGGACGTAACATAGTCCTCCTTTACTTTCAATTATTTCATTAATAGCATTGCATAAATCCTCATCATTGGCTCCAATAGCAATTATGTTGTGACTGTCATGAGCAACGGAAGTAGCGATTGCTCCTTTGTTTAATCCAAAGCCATTTATAAATCCAATTTGAGGTGTTGATTTTTTTTGATATCTATTGTAGACAACAATTTTTAAAATATCTCTTTCTATATCTGATTCGATTTTATTATTTATCATTTTAGGTTCTACCGAAAAAGAATTTGTTACGAGTTCTTTGTCGATTACTTCAATAACTTTTATTTTTTTATTTTCTGGATTTGAAATTTCGATTTGACTAGTTATGATTTTTTCTGCATGAAAATTATTGATTGGATTAAATTTTTGAGTGTCGAATAAAACTCTACCATTTGAATAAACAACTTTTCCATTAATGTATGTTTCGAGAATATTGAAATCTTTAAGATTATCTATAATAATAAAATCGGCTGGATCATTTTTGCGTAAAAGACCAATATCTAAATTGTAATGTAAAACAGGATTTACACATGTTGCATTTAATAAGTCAAAAATGTCAATATTTTGTTTTATGCCTAATTTCAATATTTTGTTAATATGGCCATATTTAATTAGGTCGTCAGGATGTGAATCATCTGTGCACAGCATAACCATATTATTGAATTTAGAAATTAATGGAAAAAGAGCATCAAAATTTTTTGCTGCGGATCCTTCTCTGATTAATATTTTCATTCCGAGATTAATTTTTTCTAGTGCTTCTTCGATTGTGAAAGATTCGTGATCGGTAGAAATTCCGGATTCTACATATTTGATTAAATCTTTTCCTGAGATGCCAGGAATGTGACCATCTATTTTTGCACCATACTTTTTTGCGATGTTTAATTTTTTATGTACTTCTTCATCGTCATAAATAACGCCAGGATAATTCATCATTTCTCCAAGTACCTTTAAATTATAATCTCTAAAAAGTGTTTCGATTTCAACTGAAGTTAAAACAGCTCCAGAAGTTTCAAATGGGGTTGCAGGTACACAAGACGAAGCGCAATAATATGTTTTTAATGGTGTTTGTTTTGAATTTTCTATCATGAATTTTACACCTTCAAGACCCATTACATTAGCAATTTCATGAGGATCGGTTACGACTCCAACTGTTCCGTTTTGAACTGCTAATTTAGAAAATTCAGAAGGGATTAGCATTGAACTTTCAATGTGTACATGAGAATCGATTAGTCCAGGTAATATATATAAGTCACTAGTTGTTTCTTTTTCTTCAATAGAAATAATTTTATCATTTTCGATTACGACTTCTCCTTTAAATATTTTTCGTGCGAAAAGATCCACGATGTTTCCTTGTACTTTCATCATAGTATTTTTTTAAGTTATTACGAAGATAATATATTGTTTGTAGATAATGAAATTGTGTTAATAAATTTGTTTCGTTGTCTCGGTGATTTCGAGAGTCTAAATCACCTTACAGATATTTAATTAAAGGACATTGAGGTTCTCGAAATGTCCTTATTCACTATTTAGTCGTATTGTCCTATATTAATATTTGTTCCACGTGGAACATTTTTTATCTTCCTAGAAAAACAAGTAATACACTTATATCTGATGGAGAAACTCCACTTATTCGTGAAGCTTGTCCAATTGTTTTAGGGTTTATTTTAATTAGTTTTTGACGAGCTTCTGTTGATAGTGATTTGAGAGAAGCATAGTCTATTTTGTTTTGTATTTCTATATTTTCCAGTCTCTTTAGTTTGTTTGCTATGAGCTTTTCCCTTTCAATATAACCAGAGTACTTCAATAGAATTTCTGCTGCATCAATAATTTCTTGTGCTCGTTCTCCAAATTCTTCGAGTATATTTTGAAGGTTTGGAAATAATGGTATAAGGTCATTGACTTTAATTTGTGGACGAGAAATTATTGTTTCTAGCTTTACGCTTTGCTTTAATTTTGATGTTCCGAAGCTTAAAAGTGTTGGGTTGACAATTTCAGGTTTTGCACTTTGTTTTTTAAAATATGAGATTAATAAGTCTCTGTTTTTAATTTTTTTCTGAAGGTTTTCAAAACGTTCATCGGAGTTTAGTCCAAGATTGTAACCTAGTTCGGTTAACCTAACATCAGCATTATCTTGTCTCAAAAGAATTCTAAATTCGGCTCGAGATGTAAACATTCTGTAAGGTTCATCCACTCCTTTTGTTACAAGATCGTCAATGAGTACACCTATATATGCTTGGTCTCTATTGAGGGTAAATTCAGGTTTGTTATTGATTTTTAAGTGGGCATTAATTCCTGTCATAAGTCCCTGGGCACCAGCTTCTTCATATCCGGTAGTTCCGTTAATTTGACCTGCGAAATATAGGTTTTTTATTAGTTTTGTTTCAAGTGTGTTGTTGAGTTGAGTAGGGTGGAAAAAGTCATATTCAATTGCATAACCAGGGCGAAATATTTTAGCGTTTTCGAATCCTTCAATTTTACGTAAGGATACAAGTTGAATATTCCATGGTAAGGAAGAAGAAAATCCATTTAGATAGTATTCGATTGTGGTTTCTCCTTCTGGTTCTACAAACAATTGGTGTTTATCTTTATCAGGAAATGTAATAAGTTTAGTTTCTATGCTTGGGCAATATCGTGGACCGATGCTCTGAATTGTGCCATCATATAATGGAGATTCGTCCAAGCCCGTTCTTAAACTTGAATGAACTTCTTGATCTGTATAAGCTATATAGCAGTTTCTTTGTTTTAGAAAGGTTTGATTATAATTATGCAGGTATGAAAATGGCATTATGTGAGTATCACCTTCCTGTGCTTCTAATTTGGAGAAATCAACGGATCTTCCATCAATCCTAACTGGAGTTCCAGTTTTCATTCTATCATGCGTGAAGCCTTCTGCTGCAAGGCGTTCAGTTAGACCCGTGACGGCAGGTTCAGATATTCTACCTCCTTTAATTTTGGTCTGACCAATATGCATTAAGCCATTTAAGAAAGTTCCAGCAGTTAGAATTACAGAATTTGAAAAGAACTTTACGCCGAGCTCTGTAATTACTCCTTTTATTGTTTTGTTTTCAATAATTAAATCTATTACTGAATCTTGCCAAAAGTCTAGGTTTGGTAGTGATTCAAGAGTATTTCTCCATTCTGTACTAAAAACCATGCGATCACATTGTGCTCGTGGACTCCACATTGCAGGGCCTTTTGACATATTTAGCATTCTAAAATGGATCATCGATTTGTCTGTAATAATACCCGCATATCCACCAAGAGCATCAATTTCTTTTACTATTTGCCCTTTTGCAACACCTCCCATTGCAGGATTGCAAGACATTTGAGCAATCTTATTCATGTCTATTGTAATAAGCAGTGTTTTGCTCCCAAGATTTGCCGCCGCCGCCGCTGCTTCACATCCTGCATGACCTGCTCCCACTACTATTACATCGTATTTATCAAGCATTTATCAAAATTTTATGCAAAATTAACTAAAATTTTACAGCAATAAGTAATATATCATCTGTTTGTTCTTCTTTGCCTTTCCAATTGTCTAATGTTGAACTTAGTTTTTCTTTAATAATGTCAAAATCCTTGCTGTGTGTGGATTTCAATAGATCACGAAAGCGTTTATATTTAAATTTTCCTTCGTTATTTTGACCAAATTGGTCAGGGTATCCATCGCTTGATAGAAATATTGTATCACCATTATTACAAATAATGCTTTGTTCAGAATAATTGTAATCGCGATTTAGTCCTAATATTTGTGGATCTGTTTTGAATTCAATTATTGCTCCGCCATTATCGACCTGCCATAATTTATGCTTTGAACCAGACAGTAGTATTGTGTTGTTTTTAATAGAAATTAAACTAATGCATAAAGACTCCCCACTTAAATTATTACTTTTAGTAATATAATCATAGAACTTAATGTTCAAATAATTAAGAATGTCTTTTGGACTATTATATAGTTCAATTGCTTGGTTTAAAAATTCTATTCCTAGAACTGATAGAAAACCACCAGAAATGCCATGTCCTGTTGAATCACCTAGAGCAAAATAAACACTTTTCTGTGTTTTTCTTGCAAGATAAAAGTCTCCCCCAACTGTAGATTTTGGTCTATCTAATACAAAGTAATCAATTTGATTTTCTAAATTTTCTGTTTTCATACAATTGATTTGTATCTTTCTGGCATAAT
>CAZUQY010000019.1:10205-17674 GCA_964622935.1 uncultured Bacteroidales bacterium
AATATTTGTCAGAATCAGTTATAAAAGGTTTTATCTCTTTATCTTTTAGTTTAAGCAAATTGTTTTGTAGTCTTAGTTGATTGTTTAGTTTTTTCTTTTGCAATATTTGGATTATAGAAATTATCAAAAAAATTGTTATAAGAGTAATTATTAAAACTAGAATTACATTCATCCTTTTTTGCTGAATTATCTGTAGTGCCTTCGTTTTAGAGTCGATTGTTAGTTTTTCTACTCCAAATTGTGTTTTTAGTTTTTGTATTTCTTCATCTAAATTTTTTGTATAAATGCTGTCCTTCAAAGTTTGATATTTATTTAGATAATAGATCGCTTTTTCAAAATTACCACTTTCGAAATATAGTTGGTAAGTTGTATAGTATAAATTTTTTCTTGATTCTTTAAAATCATTTAGCGTATGTATACTATCAGCTAGGGAGATGTATATTTCTGCATTTAAATAATCCTCTGACTTTATTTTTATTTGTGCTATATTATTAAGACACATTCCCATGCCATAATAATTTTTAATATCATCAAAGGTTGAATAAGCTTTTAGATATGATTTTTCAGCCATGGAATAGTTTTCCATCATATAATGAATATATCCGATATTATTGTATAACCCAGCTAGACTTGTTTTTAGAGTATCTTTGTTTTCAATTTCTAAAATAGCTTTCTCAAAATATATCAAGCCTTTTGAATAATTATTTTTCAAAGTATAGGCGTTACCAATACTTATATATGTTTGTATAATTCCTGCCAAATCACCACATTTAATAGCATTATCTAAAGCTTTACTATTATATTCAATTGATAAATCGAGTTGATCTGAATAACGATATACAATTCCAATATTTGTGTAGATTAATTGCAAATGACAATTATTTTTTAGCTTGAGTGCTAAATTTTCAGCATAAAGAAAGGCATCAAGAGCAAGTTGAAATTCACTTTTATATATGTGGCATGATCCAAGCATTATATATCCATAGGATTCTTCTTCTAATTGGTTATATTGCTGTGCATACTTTATAGCATTGTTTGCATAATTAATTCCTGAAATTCCTGTCGAATCCATGTAATAGAAGGAGAGTTCATTGTATAAATGGGCTTTTTCGGAATCTTCAGCTGTAAGAAGTGATTGCATAATGCTATCTACCTGACATGTAGATAGTATGCTAGAGCAAACCAATAAAAATAATGCAATGATTCTTTTGAAAATCATAAAGAAAATTTACAATTTTAGTTTTCTATATTTAATTCGTTTAGGTTCAATATCGCCGAGTCGTTTCTTTTTATTCTCTTCATATTCTGTGTATCCCCCTTCAAAAAACACAACTTGAGAATCGCCTTCAAAGGCAAGCATGTGAGTTGCTACTCTATCAAGGAACCATCTATCGTGTGTAATAATTACAGCACAACCAGCAAAGTTTGATAAGCCTTCTTCTAAAGCTCTAAGTGTATTTATATCTATATCATTTGTTGGTTCATCAAGAAGAAGAACATTTGCTTCAGACTTAAGGGTTATGGCGAGGTGCAATCTGTTTCGTTCACCACCTGAAAGTACAGCACACTTTTTTTCTTGATCGGCACCATTAAAATTGAATCGACCTACGTAAGCTCTGGCATTCATGAGTTTTCCACCTATTTGTATATGCTCATTTCCACCTGATAGAACTTCGTAAACTGTTTTTTCTGGATCGATTTCAGAATGTGTTTGGTCAACATATCCTAGATTAACAGTTTCTCCTATTTCAAAATCTCCTTTGTCAGGATCAATTAGTCCCATCATTAATCTAAATAGAGTCGTTTTTCCAGCACCATTAGCTCCAATAATACCAACGATACCAGCTGGAGGGAGAGAAAAGCTTAAGTCTTCGAAAAGTAACTTTTGATCAAATGCCTTACTTATGTCTTTGGCAACCAACACTTTAGAGCCTAATCTTGGACCATTTGGAATGTAAATCTCGAGCTTGTCTTCTTTTTGTTTTACATCTTCATTAAGCATTTTGTCGTAAGCTGATAATCTGGCTTTTGATTTGGCATGACGAGCTTTGGGGCTCATTTTTACCCATTCAAGTTCTCTCTCTAGTGTTTTTCTGCGCTTAGACTCTGTTTTTTCTTCGGCTGCAAGTCTGGTAGTTTTTTGTTCCAACCATGATGAATAATTTCCTTTCCATGGAATACCTTCTCCTCTATCCAACTCTAAAATCCATCCTGCAACATTATCGAGGAAATATCTATCGTGAGTAACTGCGATTACGGTTCCCTTATATTGTTGAAGATGTTGTTCCAACCAATGTACAGATTCTGCATCAAGGTGGTTGGTAGGCTCATCAAGTAGTAGAACATCTGGTTCGCTAAGTAACAATCTGCATAGAGCAACCCTACGTCTTTCACCACCCGATAGATGTTGAATATTTTCATCAGGATCGGGACATCGCAATGCATCCATTGCTCTTTCTAGTTTGCTGTCAAGATTCCAAGCATCGTGGTGGTCCAATAAATCGGTAAGTTCACCTTGCCTTTCGATAAGTTTGTTCATCTCATCATTTGACATAGGCTCTGCAAATTTTTCATTTACGGCTTCGTATTCTTTTAGTAAAGAAACGACTTCGGAAACGCCTTCTTCAACTATTTCTTTTACAGTTTTATTGGGATCAAGTTCCGGCTCTTGAGCAAGATGTCCAACTGTATATCCAGGAGAAAATACAACTTCGCCATTAATGGCTTTATCAAGGCCTGCAATGATTTTCAAAAGGGTTGATTTACCAGACCCGTTAAGACCAATTATCCCAATTTTTGCTCCATAAAAGAAAGAAAGGTAAATGTTTTTTAAGATCAGCTTTTGAGGGCCAACTTTTTTGCTCACATTTACCATCGAAAAGATAATTTTTTGATCGTCGCTCATAGTTATTTACATTTGCTAACAAACTTACGCAAAGTTTTTATTATCTCAATATTGTTGGGTGATGTTTTTTTGTGGGCTACGGGGCTTCGAGACGAGTTTCCCTGCGGTCAACTCTCCTCAGTCACCTACGCCCGCTCCCGCTACGCTGCGGCAGCGTAGTTTAGGGTGAAGGTAATATTATTAACAAAATAATACTGGAGCAGCTGGTATGGTTGTTAAATAGACTAAAACATTATTCAACGAACAGTTTTTTGCAAACTGTGGTTTGAGATGATCGTATTTTTACAAAATATATTCCTGCAGGGAGGCTTTTAATATCTATTTCGCCACCTTCATAATCAGTAACATTAAGAGCAATCTTACCATTAAGATCAATAACTGAAATCTCTATTGGATGTGTTATGTTGCCTGAAATTGAAAAACTATCTGCTGTAGGATTCGGAAAAACTGAGAAATAATCAGATTTATACTGCCTAATTCCAGAACTTATATCTAAAATAATATTGAAGTTGCACATTCCTTGGCAATCAGTATTTTCATCAAAGTATAAATATGTAACATTGTATGTTCCATTTTCAAAATTGTCTGTGTCGAATTCGGTTATTTCTTCGCCTTCAATGTAAAAGATTCCACCTAATGGAGATAAGCCGGGCAAAGCAATAAGTTGAAAAACTGCTTCATTTGTAATTACCAGATTTGCTGGACATGATAAGTCAAATAAATTGTAAGAACCAACTTCAAGTTGAATAGTGTCAATACAATTAGCTGTTCCAAAAGTACTCAGATAATAAGCATAGTAAGGAGTATTTGAAGTAAGGTATGATGTTCTAATATCGTATGCACCTGCAGGTATTTCGTAAACATAAGTGATAGGAGTTCCTGGAGTAGGACCAACGTTTGTGTCTAGCCAGAAAAATGAATTGTTGCTTAAAGTGTCACCAAAAATGATTCCCCCATTACCAAGCATACATGTGTCTGGAATTAGAGTAACATCAAAGTTAGGAATAAGCGGTTCGTACACTGTGTCAATAGTAATAGGGCTTTGACAACCCCAATAGTTTGTAGAGTAAAGGCTAATTCTATGTAGAGTATCAATGCTGTTCCAGAAAACAAAGTTTTCAAATTGGCCACCCATTATGTTTATTGAAACGCTATCAATTGTTCCAGAGAAAAAGTTCCAATTGTATTGTTGTAATGAATCTTCAGTTGCAGCAATAGTTGCAGGTTCTCCAAAACATTTAGGTGGGATTATGTCTATATTCGATTCTGGTATACGAGCAAATATAACTTTCACAGTATCTTTATCTGTACACCCATTTGTGTTGTCTTCAGTCCATATCAAATCAAAATATGAATCATTAGCATTTCCTGGATTAATAATAGTCGAAGTTATTTGTGTATTAGGATCGTTAATATCCTCGAAACTAACATTAGCAACTGAAGGAGTTGACCAAACACCGGCACCAATACTTGGAATAGCTCCAAGGAAACCAATGTATCCACAAAATAGAGTGTCATAACCTGCATTAGCATCAGGGATCTCAATAAAATGGACTCTTAATGGTCCGGCAGTATCGTTACAAAATCCTGGATTTAATTCAGGCCCCGTTTCTTCAATCCAGTAAAAATCGTGATAACCATAATCAGTAACAGTTACGTCAGTAAATGTATCGAATTCGTCTCCATATATAGTTTCTGGATTAGTATTAAACCAATAACCGGTTGTTCCTGAACTTGGGTTTTCTGCTCTTAATCTGTCGTAATATAAACCACAAGTAGTAGAATCTGCAGGATCAGTTAAAATGTGTGCGGTAGGAATACGATAAAATGTTATTGTTACATCATCTATTGCAGAACATGAAAGGAAATTAATTGTGGCCGAATTTGTTTCAAGCCAAGTATAGATTACATCACCATAAGTGCTTTGGCAGACATGAGTTTGAGGGTCATTAAAGTCTGTGTACAAAGATCCGTTTTCTAACCAAGTTCCGTTATAACCACCAGAAATTCCTTCGAGATCAGTACAAGTACCACACAAATCTTTATCTTCTCCAGCTGAAACAACTGGGATTTCTACAAACTCTATCATTATTGTATCGCTTTGATAGCATGTTGTTAGATTACTATTGGTTTCAGTAAAAACGAATTGATAAATTCCATAATGAGAGACAGTAACATCTGTGAAATTATTGTTTTGTTGGGAAAATGCTGCATCCGCACTTGGTATAGGTTTAGAATATATTGACCATGTGCCTGTAGGTGTATAATTGTTAGATTCATCAATACCATATTCGGCATGTAGTTGATAAGTACTACCACAAACAGAATTATCGTTTCCAGCATTAGGTTTTTTTGATTCATAAAGCGTAACCCACATTGTATCTATATCACGACAACCATAATTTGTCATAAGCCATAAAAAACGACCTGTAACATATGCAGTATCACCATAACTACCTATAGGATCAGCACAAAATGCTGCGTCAGGCTGATTTGGTATTCCACCTTCCCAAGAGCCATTCAGACCTTGTGAAATCCAGATACCATAAGCCCAGCCAGAACCTGTTGTATCTGCATCAAGAGAAACACAATTACCGCAAACTTCCAATTGGTTAACTGTACCTACATTAGCGTTTGGCTGTCGTGCAAAAACTATAACTATTGTATGATTATTTGAAGAACCACCGTCATCTGTCCAAACAAACTCAATATCATAATGTAATCCACTATATGCTCCAATCGTAACTATTGCATTAGGATTTGTGTTTGAAGGCGAAAAAAGTGGTTGTGGAATTAGAGGTGTTGATCCCCCCTGAGGATATGCTGTCCAAGAACCAGTTGTTGCACTTGGAGCTAATATTTCACAAGTATTGGTGCAAACAGTATCATAATCTGTGATAAGAAGATTTTGGGAATAGCTATAAGTAGTAATGCCAAAGATTGATATTAGAAGTACTGTTAAGTGTTTTTTCATGGCTATAATAGATTTAAATTTATATACAAATATACAAAAATAATTTATTATACATTTTTAAAAAGAAAAGCAAATGCCATACTCTAACTATTTGTGGATTTGTTTTTAATATTAAATGATTTTTAAATGTGCCGATAATTTATTTACTCGACCTTTTTTGGATAGAAATATTTTGATATTTACAAAGTCTATTAAACAAGTTGTTTTGGTTTTTGACTAAAAAGACTAACTAAAAACAATTGGCATATAATCCAAAAGAAATCCCTATTGCCAGTATTACTTATCGTTGAATTTTGTGTAGACGAATAATAAGCTTGTTATTTCAACACCGCCCCTACGCTTAATTGCAATCCGTGATATAATAATTCTGCATCAGGAAATGAAAAATCACCTTCTGTAATTGTATTATTAGTTATTCCTGAATATGTGCCATTTAAAGCCATTTTTTGGCTACCCATATAATAATTGGCCCCAATATAGCCCCAAGCGGACTTTGTTACTTTAAAGCTTACTTTAAAGCCAAAAACATAACCCCAACCAATGGCTTTCTTGTTAATGATTGTATTTGTGTTAACAAAGTCGAAATTATTTGCTTCTGCAAACATGTTATTGAAATTTCCTTGCATTAGTCTGCTATTAAAACTTGCAAATCCAAAAATTCCCCCATCAATGTCAAATTTTACAGTTTTAAACGGGAACACAATTGCTGGAATTAAATTTAATTCTAATGATTGAAATGGTCCTACTAGTGCTTGCGCGGAATTATAGCTATCAGGAAAACCTGTCATGCTCATACCACCAATGTTTGATAGTCCTATGCCGGGAGAAACCTTAATAAAGTTTCCAAATTTAATAGGCATACTAAAGTTTATTGGAGCAACTGGATTTGAAAAATAACCATTTTTAGGAAAAAAATATGAAAACCCTACAGATTGTGAAAATACACATGAAGCGCTAAAAATGCTTACCATTAAAGCTATCAAGATTATTTTTTTCATCGTATATGGATTTAATTGCGTTTTATTCTTTAGGAACTCCTTCTTGCCAAAGGATTTTACCGTTTTCGTACATTACTTTTCCGAGCAAATTTCCTTCCTCATCAAAAAATTCCCATAAACCCTCTGCAACGTCCTGTTCATAATTTTTGGTGTATCTAATTTGTCCGTTTTCATAAAAAACATTACTAGCGCCATCTTTTAATCCGTCTTTAAAATAACCGACACTCCACATAATACCATTTTCGTACCAGGCAATCCATTTTCCATTTCGTTTATCATTAACCAGTGGGCCTTCGATAAAGATTTTGCCACTTTCATAGAATTGCTTCTCGTATTTTACATCATTAGGATTTTGAGGATCTCCATAGCTTATTTTGAGAGGACTGCCGTTATCAAAAGTATCTTTTACCATTACTTTAAATTCTTCAACAAGTGTGTCGTTTTTAATAATATCCGGTACACTGTCTTTGGGATTGATAGAGTTTTCTGTAGAATCACTAATTTCTGTTGAATTTTCAACGGTTTTATTGTTGTTACAGGCAGTGATAAAAAAGCAATTAAATGAAATAAATAAAATTCCTAAAATAATAAA
>CAZUQY010000020.1:0-17599 GCA_964622935.1 uncultured Bacteroidales bacterium
TTGTTTACAAAATCAAATAACAGCATTTTATGCCAAATATTCTTAGAATAGTATTTTCATTCTTTGTATTGTTTTTTATTAGTTTTAATACATTTTCTCAATATACTGAATGGGAAAAAAGTGTTAGTTACAATAACATCTCTTTCAAAAGAATAAGATTTCTAATCAATGACTCTGATACAATTGTTACACAAGGAGTTTTATCTAAAGATGACATCGTTAACGGAATTCCTTGTAAAAAAAGTGTTGTCTTTATAAATGGCTGGAATTTAAAAACATTCATTCTTGCTGACGATTTCGAGATTAATGGCATCACATATCCAGAATGGACTAAAATCAACTATAGTCAAAAAGGAATTAATATTATTCTTGGCAAAAATATGGAGTATCAAGGTTATTGCTGTAATGGGAATTATGAAAAATGGTATAGCACAGGTATACACACAAGTTTATATCCAAATGAAAATTTAAAAGGTTTCTTTCCTTGTAAAGATATCGAAATAGATGGTATCCCCTGTAAATCAAGTCCATTTGCTGGAGTCCATCTTTATCCAGATGGAAAACTTAAAGATTGTACTCTATCCAAAAAACATACGATTAAAGGCAATTCTTACAAGAAAAACACGCATCTTAAATTCAATGAGAATGGAAGTTTAATCAGAGCTGACAAATATATTTTCTGGTGGTTAAGAAATTAAGCCAGACTTTACCAATAACGAATATTACAAACAAACAAGACCTTCGTGACTGATCAGGGGTTCTCACCCCGAACCCTCCTCGACTTCAGTCGGGATGCTCTACAAGCATAAAACAACGAACATTACAAACAAAAAAAAGACCTCCATTTCTGAAAATCTTCGTGACTGATCGGGGGTTCGAACCCCGGACCCCTTGCTTAAAAGGCAAGTGCTCTACCAGCTGAGCTAATCAATCGTTTTCCCCGTTTTGGGACGGCAAAGATAAAACTATTGATTTTATTTTCCCAAATTTTTTAAGGTTTTTTTTTATTTTTTTTGTCTTTTGCATATAGACAACTGAACTTTAACCACTTACGTTAATAATAAATTTAAAACTCAGAAGCAACTATTTCTAAAAATAAGCGTTTTGAGAAAAAAGGCTTTTTTTTTTAAAGATTAAGATTATTTATTTATCTTGCAGTAATTATTATTTTGGACATTTTAAACGTTTAAAAATGAAAAGATTTACTTTGCTTTTATTTAGCATTTCATTGCTATTACTTAGTTTTAATGGTTTTTCCCAAAGAAGTTGGGGTGGTACTCCAATTAGTTTCATTAACAAAAACCTGAGTACTGAAATTGATGATATCAAAATTTTACCTCCTGATATGGAAACTGTAATGGCTGAAGTTCAGTTATTTGAAAAAAATGGACAGATTTATAAAATAGCAGAATTGGTCCCTATTGATATTTCTATGGAAAACTCTGGAACTTGGGACTATCTTGAAGATGGCACAAGTATTTGGAGAGTAAAAATTTCAATGAAAGAAGCTAAAGGTTTGGCTTTATATTATAAAGATTTTTATTTACCTGAAAACACTGCATTATACTTGTACAACGAAAATCACAAACAAGTAATTGGGGCTTTTGATTATCGAAACAATCCGACTCTAATTAGCGATTTTTCCACTGAAATTATTCAAGGAGAAACTGTATATATTGAATATATTAAGTATCCTCAAGCCACTGAAGATGCGAATATTGAGATATTTCAAATATCATACATATTCCGCGGAATAACACAATTAGTTGGTAGATATGAAGATGTAAAAACTCCAGGCGGTGTTGGCTCATCACAAGGATGTGAAGTAAATGTAAATTGCCCTGAGGGCGACGCATGGCAAACACAGAAAAAAGGTGTTGCAGAATACTTTACTGGATCTGGGTTGTGCTCTGGAACACTTGTAAATAATACTGCTAATGATGGGATTCCATATTTTCTTACTGCTGATCACTGTGGAGGCTCAGGATCTGACTTTTCAGGATGGCAATTTTATTTTAATTATGAAGCATCTGGATGTACTGATCCTGGATCGGAACCAGCATACAACACAGCAACTGGAGCAGTTAAACGCTCCAGAGGCGACATGAACACAGGATCAGATTTCTTATTACTTGAATTAGATTGTCCTCAAGCTGATTTAGTTTCTTATGGTGCTTACTATAATGGTTGGTCACGTGACGAATCACCTAGCCCAAGTGGAGTTTGCATACACCATCCTTCTGGAGATATAAAAAAGATCTCAACCTATACAGCGGCTCTTGTAGAAGGGACATTCAACACTTGTCCACCAAATGAGCATTGGTTAGCACAATGGATTGCTACTGTTACAGATTGGGGAGTTACTGAAGGGGGTTCTTCTGGTTCTCCTTTATTTAACAATAGCAAATTAGTTGTTGGAACTCTTAGCGGTGGAGCATCATATTGTGATGCAGCAACAAGCTCTGCCAATGATTTATATGGAAAATTTGATTATCATTGGGAATCAAATGGGGCTACAGATGCTGATCAATTAAGACCTTGGTTGGACCCAACAAATTCTGATGATTTAACTTGTCCAGGATATGATCCAAGCGCATCACCAGGAGACGCACCTGTTGCTGATTTTTCTGCAAGTCCAACTACCGTTGTTGAAGGTGGAACAGTAGATTTTACTGATTTATCAACAAATACACCAACAGAATGGTTATGGGATTTTCCTGGAGGAGCAACAACATCAAGTACTTTACAAAATCCTAGCATCGTATATAATACTGCTGGAGTTTATGATGTAACATTAACTGCAACAAACGCAACTGGAAGTGATGATGAGATTAAAGCATTATATATAGAAGTAATCGCTGCAGGAACTTTATCCGCTGCATTCTCAGCTTCGCCAACAGTTATTGCTGAAGGAGGAAATGTTGATTTTACTGATGAATCTATTGGTGACATTACAACTTGGGAATGGCAATTTGAAGGAGGTCCAGCAAATTCTTCATTACAAAACCCAAGTGCAACATATCCGACAGCAGGCGTTTACTCGGTTACTTTAACTGTCGGAGATGGCACAGATACAGACGAAGAAATAAAAACCGGTTATATTACTGTTACAGATGGAACTGGTAGCTTACAAGCAGCATTTGTTGCTTCTGCTTATGATATTACAGCCGGAGATTGCATCAACTTTAATGACCAATCTGTTGGGTTGCCGACATCATGGAGTTGGAGTTTCCCTGGAGCAGCAACAAGCACCTCAACAAATCAACACCCTACAAATATCTGCTATAATACACCCGGAATTTACGACGTAGTATTACAAGTACAAAATGCCACAGATCAGGATACTTACATTTGCGAAGACTGTATAACAGTTAATCCTGACCCATCAATGCCTATAGCTAATTTTGAAGGAAATGTTCTAACTATACCAGTTGGAGGAGTTGTTCATTTCACAAATCTTTCAGAAAACGGACCTTTTAACCAATGGTCATGGTTATTTGAAGGAGGAACACCAATTGAATTTGCTGACTCTGCTCCTCCACCAATTGCATATATGACACCAGGAACCTATGATGTTGAGTTAAGGTGCCGCAAAACAAATAATGTTCAAGATATTGAAATTAAACATGACTATATCACAGTAATTCCTGCTGCAACAACACCTCCAACAGCAAACTTTACTGCTAACTATACAGTAATACAACCAGGTGAACAAATTAACTTTATTGACTTAAGTAGTGGTTTACCTTATCAATGGGAATGGGAATTTGAAGGTGTAGATCCATTACAAAGCACCAGTAATCAGCAAAACCCTATGGGAATACAATATGACACAGAAGGTCAATTCTATGTTAAACTTACTGTAAGCAACAACTTTGGTGTTGATGAATTAACAAAAGAGCTGTACATTATTGTTTCTGAAGAAGATCCATGTACAGAAGCTCCTACTGCTGAATTTACTGCATCGCCAAGATTAATTGCAGCCGGCAATTCTGTGCAATTCCAAGATCTTTCAACCGGATATCCATCCGCTCACACTTGGTCGTTCATTGGAGCATCACCATCATACAGTTCTGAAGGATCTCCAACAAATGGTATTACTTATGGAACAGAAGGCATCTACGATGTAACCTTAACCGTCAGCAATGCTTGCGGCGCAGATATTATCACAAAAGAAAACTATATCTATGTCTTTAGTGGTGCTGTTCAATCTTATTGCGATACACTTACGACAGTTAACCAAGGTGAAACTTTGCAAACCTGGGTACCAAGTGGAACTTGGGGATTTCTTGCAGGGAACAACGGAGATGTGATTAAGAAATATGCAAATTATTTCTACAACTACACATTCAGTCAGATTAAAGGAGTAATAGTACCTATAACTTATGCAATGTATGGAGATTATAATAATTATGTCAAATTCTGCATTTGGGACGGTGATGAAAATGGTCCTATCGACAGTCTGAAATTAGGAGAGAAAAAGGTTTATATACGTGATTTATCTCAAGGTCAAACAAATGTTATAATGTTTGATACACCAATTAGCATTGACGGTCCTTTTTATGCAGGATTTGAAATCTCAAATAGAGATAACGATAATGATGGCGTTAATGACGATTTGTTTGCAGTACCTATTGTAACATCAAGAGGAATAAACCCTGCAAATAACGACCTATATCTTTATAAATCTGGTACATGGTATTCTAACAACGAGCTTTATAATTTTAGTTCTGCGTTGCCAGTTAAACCGATTACTTGTCTTGTAGATATTGAGCAACTAATCGCTGAATCAGAGTTTGATCTTTATCCAAATCCAACAACTGGAATAATAACTCTTCAAGTAAAAGACAATCATTATGACAACATTACTATTGACATATATGATGCTCTTGGTAGAAAATCTAATATTAAAATCATTTCAAACGGTTATGATGAATATGTAATAGATATGCAATCATATCCTGAAGGATTATATATAATGAGAATTAATACCGGAGATTATTTAATCAATAAGAAATTTATTTTATCAAAATAAATTAAAATATAGATTTTTTTTAACCTCTGATTATATTTACATAATCGGAGGTTTTTTTAATGAAAAATATCATTTACATATCGTTTATACTATTATTATTAGCTGGGTGTGCTAATGAGATAAGTCAAAACACTAATGGCGAAGTAATAAAAAATAAATATGCCAAGGGTTTTGAAATATCAAAAATAGATGAAGGCTACATATTAAAAGTAAGCGATAGATTTAATAATGAATCAGAAAACACGCAAAATTATCTTTTATCTTCCAAAAGCGATTCTGAATCAGGAAACAACGAAATTATAAATATTCCTGTTTCACGTGTTGTTTGTCTTTCAACTACCCATTGTGCATTCATATCTCAACTTAATAAGATTTCTACCATCAAGGGTATCAGTGGATTAGATTATGTCTATAATGACCAATTACGTGATTTAATTCGTAGGGATGAAATTTCCGAAACTGGTTATGATAATCAAGTAAATTTAGAAAAAATCATTTCGCTCAATCCTGATGTTGTTTTTGCTTATGGAATTGATAATAGTAGTATTTCTATGTTTCAGAAACTAAGTGAAATTGGAATCCCTGTTGTTTATGTTGGTGATTTTGTCGAGAACAGCCCCATAGGAAGGACAGAGTGGATCAAATTTTTTGCTTGTTTTTACGACAACTTTGACTATTCATGTGAATTTTTTGATAGTGTTGATAACAGATACCAAACAGTAAAAAAAACGATTAACGATAAAAAATTGACAAGTCCAGAAATTTTATTTAATCTCCCCTGGAAAGGAACTTGGTGGGTACCTGGTAACGATTCCTATTTGGCAAACTTTATAAAAGATGCTGGGGGTTCTTACATTATGGCTCAAGAAAATAATTCCGAAAGTGTTCCATTAACGGTTGAAGAAGTATTTGCAAATTCTCAAAATGCTGATATCTGGCTCAACCCTAATCAAATAAAACGTAAAAACGAAATTCTTGAAATAGAGTCAAGACTCTCTGAGTTCAAACCATATAAAGAATGTCGGATATACAATAATAATAGAAGAATTAACAAATATGGCGGAAACGATTTTTATGAATCAGGTATAATTCATCCTGATGTTATTCTTTATGATCTAGGAATAATTCTTCACAAAATTGATTCTTTAGATAATTTGCATTACTACCAAGAAATTAAATAATATGCAAGTTAAACGAAATATTATAATGTTTTTACTAATATCGCTTATTCTAACGATACTCATTTTCATAGATCTATCGACAGGACAAATCAACATCCCTTTCAAAGAAATACTTAAGTTCCTTAGTTTTAGAGAAATTGATAATGCTGGCACTTATCTTTTAATTAAAGAGTTCCGTTTTCCAAGAGTATTTATTGCCATTTTATCTGGCGCCTCACTTGCGGTATCAGGATTATTAATGCAAACTAGTTTTCGCAATCCTCTTGCCGGACCATATGTTCTTGGCATTAGTAGCGGATCGAGCCTAGGTGTTGCAATTACTGTTCTAGGTGCCGGTTTTTTTTCGGTTGGACAAATTAACTTTAGCTCAAACCTAACATTGCTGATCTCAGCGGGAATTGGTGCAGCTGCAGTGCTGATGATAATCCTTGCAGTTTCAGTAAGAGTAAGAGATAATATTAGTATTTTAATAATCGGAATCCTTATTGCTGGTGTGGTTAGTTCTATTGTTAGTATTATGCAATATTACGCTAACGGAATTAGTGTAAAGTCTTTTATTATATGGACTATGGGAAATCTTGGTTCCGTAACTTACAAAAACATTGTTCTAATATTGCCAATTGTTGCTCTTTCAATAATCTCTTTGTTTGCTATGTCAAAAAACCTCAATCTTATGCTACCCGGAGAAAGTTTTGCAAAAAGCATGGGAATTAACACAACAAAACAAAGGATTTTAATTTACACTGGAGTTAGCATTTTAACAGGTACCGTTACTGCTTTTTGTGGACCACTTGGATTTATCGGAATTGCCGCACCACATGTTGCCAGATGGTTATTTAACACATCTAATCATTTTGTTCTAATACCCGCATCTGTGTTGACTGGCTCTATGTTTTTAGTCACAGGTGACATCCTTACACATATCATTACAGAAAATGGTATTTTACCAATAAACGCAATAACTGCAATAATGGGTGCTCCTTTTGTTATTTGGATAGTTATAAAAAATAAAAGAACTGTTATTTAATGAAAAAGACTTATCTGGAAATAAAAGACCTTGAAATTGGTTATAAATTACCATTAACAAATAAAATTAATTTATCTGCTAATGATGGTGATCTAATTTGTCTGATTGGTCGAAACGGAACAGGTAAAAGCACTTTATTAAATACAATTGCCGGAATATTAAAACCAATAAAAGGAGAAATATTTATTGATTCAACTAATGTTTGTAACATCAAATCAAATTATAGATCATCGATAATAAGCTTTGTTCCATCAAAACAAGAATATTTATCAAATCTTAGACTTATCGACCTCATCGAAATGGGCAGGAGTCCTTACACAAATATTTTTGATAAGAAGAATCAGCAAGACAAAGAAATCATCGAATCTGCTATTAATGAGTTTCAACTAAAACATATAATCCACAAACATCTCTATGAAGTAAGTGATGGCGAGCGCCAAAGAGCAATGATTTGCAGAGCATTCGTGCAAGAGACTGCAATTATATTGCTTGACGAGCCAACAGCATTCTTAGATTATTATGCAAGACAAAAACTATTGCAAAGTTTAAAAGACATAGCAAGTAAAAAAAATAAATGTATAATTTTTTCCACTCACGACTTGGAACTTGCTTTTAAATATACGAATAAAATATGGCTGTTTAATAACAATAATATTAACGAATACGATTTAGACTCTCTTAAACAATCCGATTTACTCGAAAAAACATTATGCTTTAAGTTTTAATAAAATAAAACCTGCATATATACGTTATATTTGAGTTTTCTTACAATTTATATCTTAGAATAATTTGTATTTTTTAGTACTTAAAAAAAAATAGAATATTTAATCATAATAATGTATCTTTGCAAAATGTTAAAAAACAAAAAAACATATTTTCTAATATTGCTTGCCATTGGTCTTATTACTGCCTCATGCAGTGATTATCAAAAGCTTATAAAAAGTTCGGATTACGAATTGAAATATGAAAAAGCGGTGGAATATTATGAAAATGAGGATTATTACAAAGCTCAATCATTGTTGGAAGAACTCAGATCAATCTATCGAGGCACTGATAAATCTGAGCTAATAACATATTATACTGCCTACTGTTCTTATGGATTAGGAGAACTATCACTAGCTGCCTATCTTTTTAAGGACTTTGCAAATCAATATCCATCAAGCGAACATACAGAAGAAGTTGAATACCTTGCTGCTTATTGTTATTACTTAATTTCACCTGACACTTCGCTTGAACAAACCTATACAAAAGCGGCTATTTCGGAACTTCAAATCTTTATTGAAAAATATCCCGAATCAGAGAAAAGGCCTGAGGCTGAAGAACTTATCGACAAACTACAATTGAAACTTGAAACAAAAGCATACAACAATGCTTATTTATTCTTTAATATTAGTGATTATAAAGCTGCAATTACTTCGATGAAACTAGTATTATCTGATTTTCCTGACACAAAATACAGAGAAGACATTTTATTTACAATTGTAAAATCATCATATTTACTTGCTGAAAATAGTGTTACTAAAAAGAAGAAAGAAAGATATAAAAATACTATTGATGCTTACTTTGCATTTGTGGACAATTTTCCAGAATCAAAGAAAATTAAAGAAGCAGAAAAATTCTATAACAACTCATTAAAATTTATTGAAAACTAATATGGACTACAAAAAAACTGAAGCACCGTCATCAACGATTACCAGAAACATTGTTACAATAGCACAAGCAACAGGTAATATTTATGAAGCTGTTATCATCTGTTCGAGAATGGCAACTCAAATAAATACTGAATTAAGAAAAGAGCTATACGAAAAACTTGAAGAGTTTGCTACTTATAATGACAATTTAGAAGAAGTACATGAGAACCGTGAACAAATTGAAGTATCACGTTATTTCGAAAAACTTCCTAAACCATCATTAATCTCTTTGGAAGAATTTCTTAACGACAGGATTTACTACAAATACGCTGAAACCGAAAATCAAGAAAGCAACTGATAATATAATGTCAGCACTAAAAGGAAAAAACTTTTTGCTAGGGATTACCGGAAGTATTGCAGCTTATAAGGCTGCATCTTTAACACGCCTTCTAGTCAAAGAAGGTGCGTCAGTTAAGGTAATAATGACCCCTTTGGCAAAAGAGTTTATTACTCCTTTAACAATGGCAACCTTGTCTCAAAATCCAATTCTTGTCGATTTTTTCAATCCTGAAAACGGTGACTGGAATTCTCATGTAGATTTAGGTTTATGG
Organism: uncultured Bacteroidales bacterium; assembly: GCA_964622935.1. GTDB lineage: Bacteria > Bacteroidota > Bacteroidia > Bacteroidales > ML635J-15 > Bact-19. The sequence goes on from CAZUQY010000020.1 coordinate 9,486, forward strand.
GCAGACGCCTACATTATTGCTCCTGCAACTGCCAATTCAATTGGAAAGATGGCAAATGGCATTGCTGACAACCTGTTATTGACAACATATTTGTCAGCCAAATGTCCTATTTTCGTTGCACCTGCTATGGATCTTGACATGTACAAACATCCTGCAAATCAAGAAAACATAAATAAGCTTAAAACCTTAGGGCACATTTTTATTGATTCTGAAGAAGGTGAACTTGCAAGCGGATTGATTGGTAAAGGCAGACTTGCAAAACCAGAAATAATTATAAAGCACATTTCAAGTTTTTTTCAAAAAAAAAAATCTTTAAATAATAAAACAATACTCATAACTGCAGGTCCAACTTTTGAAAAAATTGATGCAGTTAGGTTTATTGGCAACTATTCGTCTGGCAAAATGGGTTATAACATTGCCGAAGAATGTGCAAATCGTGGTGCAAATGTTATATTGATATCTGGTCCAGTAAACATTAATACTAATAATTCTAGTATTACAGTCATTAAAGTTGAGTCTGCAAACGAAATGTTTGAAGAAGCTATCACAAATTTTGATAACTGTGACGCGGTAATTTTATCTGCAGCAGTTGCCGATTTTACTCCAGATGTTGCTATAGACACTAAAATAAAACGTAAAGGCAAAGATTTAAATCTAAGTCTTAAGCCGACTAAAGACATCGCTGCAACTCTTGGAAGTTTGAAAACAAAACAAACTCTAGTTGGGTTTGCTCTTGAAAAAGAAAACGAAATCGAGAATGCACTTGGAAAACTAAACCGTAAAAATCTTGATTTTATAGTACTAAATTCTTTAAATGATAAAGGAGCAGGCTTTAATTCAGAAACAAATAAAATCACAATTATTGACAATAAAGAAAAGAAAACCGAGTTTAAATTAAAAGCTAAGAATTTGGTAGCGATTGATATTATTGATAAATTAGAGGAATATTTGTAAACAAGCACAGGTCATGAAAAAACTAATTATAATAATTACCGTTTTACTTACATGTTCATTTGTCTTTGCACAAGAACTAGATTGTAGAATTCAGGTAAATCATTCGAAACTTCAAGGAACTACAAACGATAAATTATTTCAAACACTTCAACAGGAGTTATATGAATTTATAAATAATACAAACTGGACAAAAAATGTTTTCGACAGAGACGAGCGAATTGAGTGCAATATTTACATAACAATTGATGAACAGATTTCGTCAGACGAATTTAGAGGAAAAATTCAAGTTTCTTCTTCAAGACCAGTATATGGGACATCTTATTTATCACCAGTTTTAAATCACCTTGATAATAAATTTCATTTTAAATATGTTGAATTTGAACCACTTGAATTTAACGAGAATAGTTTCTCAAATAATCTAACTGCTGTAATTGCATACTATTGTTATATCATAATTGGTATGGATTACGATACATTTGGTTCAAGTGCCGGAACTCCATATTTCCAGATGGCAGAAAAGATTGTTCAAAATGCTCAGACGGCACAAGAAAGCGGTTGGAAAGCATATGAAGATCTTAAAAATAGATATTGGTTGGTTGAGAATCTACTTAATAGCCAATATTCATCTATGCGAGATTTTATGTACACATATCACAGATTAGGACTAGACAAAATGGGTGATAAACCAACTGAAGGCAGAGCTGGCGTTGAACAGGCTATTGAAGATTTAAAAAATGTACATAGAAGGAAACCGGGGTCATTTTTAATGTCACTTTACACAACTGCAAAAGGTGATGAAATTATTAATATCTTCAGCGAAGGTTTTCCCGATGAAAAAGCAAGGGTTTATAATATCATGAAAGAAATCGACCCTGCAAATTCATCGAAATATGAAAAAATCATGAAAGAACCCACGATAGAATAAATGCTTTCAAAACTTTTCATAAAAAACTATCTTCTAATCGAAGAACTTAACCTGGATTTCAATCCGGGTTTTTCAGTTATTACAGGTGAAACTGGTGCAGGAAAATCAATTATCCTAGGTGCATTATCTCTTTTATTAGGCAAAAGAGCAGACTCAGAAGTCTTAGCCAACAAGTCTTCTAAGTGTATTGTCGAAGGAATATTCAAAATGGAAAACCCCGCTATAAAACAACTTTTCGAAGAGGCAGACATTGATTTTGATCCAAACACAATCATACGTAGAGAAATTCTCCCTGAAGGAAAATCACGTGCCTTTATTAATGATACTCCAGTTACTCTATCGATATTAAAATCAATAACAGAAAAAACTACAGACCTGCATAGTCAACACGAAAATCTTGCTCTATCTTTTTCCGGTTACCGTGTACAGATTATCGATACAGCAGCATCTACAAATAAGCTTTTCACAAAATACAAAACTGTTTTTTTAGAATTAACTGAAACATCAAAAGACTTACTAAAAGCAAAACAAGAATTATTAAAATCAAAACAAGATTACGATTATTACACTTTCCAATCAGAACAGCTGAACAATGCAGCACTAAATAGCGATTTAGAGTTAGAAGAACTAGAAGAACAAGCTGGAATGCTAGATAATGCCGAAGAGATAAAATCTGCTCTCATCAATTCAGTTAACATCATTGACAATAACGAATTTTCCTTAGACTTTCTACTTAGAGAATTAAAATCTACAGTTAACAAAGTTTCAGAAGAATATAAACACGCAGATGATATCGTTAATAGAATTGAGTCGATAATTATTGAAATAAGTGATATTAATTTAATTCTATCCTCAGATATTGAAAGGGCAGAAATTAACCCAAAAATGCTTGACAAAATCAATAACCGAATTGACCTTATACACTCCTTGCTTAGTAAGCATAATGCAAAAAGTATTTCTGAATTAAAACTCAAACAAACCGAATATGAGTCATTTATTCAAAACACTGAGGAAATAGAAAATCACATTAAATATTTAAAATCAAAACATGAACAACTTGAAATAAGCTGCAAAGAAATTGCAAACAAGTTAAGTAAAAAGCGTAGCGAAATTTTCCCTTCAACTGAAAAATATATCACATCACAATTATTACAATTGGGTATGCCTGATGCCGTATTCAAAATTAACAATCAAACTTCAGAAACTCTGGGACAAAACGGAGTTGACAATATCAGTTTTATTTTTTCAGCCAATAAATCTATTGAACCACAACAACTTGAAAAAGTTGCTTCGGGCGGGGAATTTTCACGTTTAATGCTCACACTTAAATCTTTTTTAGTCAAAGCTTCTGGTATTTCAACAGTTATTTTTGATGAAATAGACACAGGAGTGTCAGGTGAAATTGCAAGCAAGATGGGGAAAATAATGAGGCTATTGACAGCAAATACACAGGTTATAAGCATTACTCATTTGCCACAAGTAGCAGCTCTGGGCGACTATCATTATAAAGTTTCGAAAACCACTGATAGAAATAAAACAAAAACCACAATCAAATTATTAGAAGAAGAAGAAAGAATAAACGAAATAGCATCTATGATTAGTGGAGAGAAAATGACTATCCAGGCAATTGAAAATGCCAAAATACTGCTTGAGAAATAAAAAAAAGCTGAACCTTAACGATTCAGCTTTCTATAAATACATCTAAATAATTTATTTAGCCGATTCTATTGAAAGGATAACTTCCAACAGATTTTCTTCCCATTTGTCATATGCATCATTTGTACCAAAGAAAACCAAAGTAAGAATATTGGTTTCATCCGGCATCAACAACATGATTGTTGTTGACATTTGATCACGAGATCCGTCTTCATTTACATAATATCCATAACCATCATTTGCAACGAAAGTAACTCCGTTATTTTCGAAATCCGAAACATCTTCTGACCAAGTTATTTCTTCCAATAATGATTCAACAACATCAAATGCTTCAGTTGCAAGATCATCAATAGCAGTTTCTGCTGTTGGATCAGTAGAAGCCCAAATCATGGTTACTAATCTTGCAGTTTCTCCAGTATCATTTGGCACAATACTAAATAATGCATCTTCATTTGTAACAACCCATTCATCGGCAGGAACAGTAATGTCTATAAGTGTCTCCCCAGCATCAGGTATGTGATACACTTTCTGAGCAGTACTAATTACCGTCGTCACCGAAATAATAAAAGAAATTAATAATAGCTTTTTCATAATTGATTAGTTTTTAATTAATATTTAATTAATTGCTTAACAAATATAGCAATTTTTGGTTTACAGAAAAACTTTTATGCAATTTACGTACCGAAATTTATGTTCACATTAATAAAATGTAAAAATGTTTCCATTTATTGCTTTCATCCTTAAAAAAATACAGTTTATTTTTAAGATTATTCCTTTAGACAAAATTTAACAACAACAACAAGTCAAAACTTTGGTTTTGTTTAGAGGACTTCTAATAATTATTTTCTTTCAAGAAACACACATAATGACTGAGTTGCGAGTTACAAATATTAGCGGGATAGCAATGAAAATATTGATGCAAACTAATTATTAGAAGTCCTCTTAATTTACAAAAGCAACCATTAATTATTTTAAGAGGTCTCTTAGTATAAAATTACACATATAAATATAATGATTAAAATAATTTGAGTATTTTTACTTTTAATAAACATTAAACTTTAAAAAATGAAAAAGCTAAGTCTGTTATTACTTTTTTTTACTATTGCCTGTTTTACCTTTGCACAAACACAGGTAATTTTAACCTCAAGCAAAACTCAGGCAAACATTTTGAATAACACCAATCAGAAACTTGTTTTCACAAATGTACTTGAGGGATTTTCTGTTGCAACTGCAAAAACAAAAGATGGAATGTATTCAAGAATTATTGTTCCGGAATACTTCCCAGACAATAAAGTTGGATACCCAGAATTACCGGTCATGACTAAACTTATTGAAGTTCCTCAGAATGCTGAATTTGAAATTAAAATTCTAAGCTATGATGAGCAGATCATAAATTTAAATGAATATGGCACAGAATTACCTCTTGTTCCAAATCAACCATCATTGTTTAAAAATCAGGATCCAGCTTCTGTTCCTTTCGAGAAAAACGAACGCATTTACACAGAAAAAGAATATTACGAAACTGAACTTGTTAGCGTAAACAATCTAAGTAAAATGCGTGGCATCCAAGTTGCTCAGATTATAGTTTCTCCATTTTCATATGATGTTGAATCAAATGTTTTAACAATCAAAAATAATATTGAAATTGAGATTACTTATAAAAATGCAGACTTAGTAAAAACATCTCAATTAAAAATTGACAAATACTCTCCTGCTTTTGAGGGTGCATATAATAAGCTTTGGAATTACCAAGCTCCTGCTAACAAAGATGCTCTTTCACAATATCCGATTAAATATGTTATTATTTCTGACAGAATGTTTGAAACTGAACTTGAAGACTTTATAGCATGGAAAACAATAAAAGGGTTTAATGTTGACATTGCCTATACTGATGAGATTGGAACATCAACTACTGAAATTAAGGCATATATTCAAGGACTTTATGATGCAGGTACAACAGAAGACCCTGCTCCTACTTTTGTTTTATTTGTAGGTGATGTGGCTCAGATTCCTGCATTTCCTTGCTCAGGTCACGTTAGTGATATGTATTATTGTGAATTTGATGGAGGAGGAGATTATATTCCAGAAATATACTTTGGGAGATTTTCAGCAACAAATGTAGCTCAGCTACAACCACAATTGGAAAAGACTCTAATGTTTGAAGAATACACATTTCCTGATCCATCATATCTTGCCGAGGTTGTTCTCGTAGCTGGTGATGATGCTTCATTTGGTCCAACTCATGCAAACGGACAAATTAATTATGCACACAATTACTATTTCAATGAAGAACATGGAGTAACTGATTATACATACCTTTATCCTGAATCGGGATCATCATCAGCAGCAATTATAAGCGACATTAGTGATGGTGTCGGTTTTGTAAATTACACTGCACACTGTGGTTCAAATGGTTGGGCAGGTCCTAGTTTTACAACTTCAGACATCCCAGGTTTAGAAAATGAAGATGAATACTTTTTTAGTATTGGAAACTGTTGTTTATCAAATAAATTTGATGACGATGAATGTTTTGGCGAAGCATTATTAAGAACATCAAAAAAAGGTGCAGTTGTTCACATTGGTGGATCAAACAGTACTCTATGGGACGAAGATTTTTACTGGAGTGCAGGTCTTGCTTCATCAATTACAGCAACTACTTCATACGAAGAATCAGGGCAAGCATGTTACGACCATATGTTCCATGAAAATAGCGAAGACCCATATACGACAGCTTATCAAATGACTTATATCGGCAACATGTCAGTATCTGCCAGTACATCATCGAGCAAACAATATTATTGGGAAATTTACCATGTAATGGGAGATCCTTCATTAATGCCTTATGTTGGTGTTCCTGACGAAGTTGAAGCGTCTTATCTTTCTACATTACCAATAGGAATGTCTTCGTTAACAGTTACTACTGAAGAAAATGCATATGTTGCAATTAGTATAGATGGTGTTTTATTAGATGCTAAACTTGCTGATGCTAGTGGAGTCGTTGTTTTAGAATTCGATCCTCTTTCAAGTATTGTAACAGCTGATGTTGTTGTAACAAAACAATTCCGTGCACCAAATATCGATGAAGTAATGGTTATTCCAAATGATAACGATTATGATGCAATGCTACAGACTATTAGTGTTCCTACAAGTATGGTACACATTTCTGAAGCCACATTAAGCCCACAAGTTACAATTCTTAACTTAGGTCTGTTGAATTTGACGAATGTTACAGTTGGTTATACCCTAAATGGTGGCACTGCAGTTGAAGAAGAATGGACAGGAGATTTAGCTAGTTTAGAGTCAGATATTGTCACTTTTGATGAAATCACTTTAGCTGCCGGAGACAATACTATAGTTGCATATGTTAGTTCTCCAAATGGTGAGACTGACGAATATCCTGATAATGACGAAGCGACCAAAGATGTATTGGTTTATGCAGGAAATGCAAAACTTACTGAAGCTTTAAGCCCAGAAACAATTCTGTGTAATTCAAATACTTTCGTTCCTCAAGTAGTATTAAAAAACCTTGATACTTATGCATTAACTTCTGCAACAATCACATACGAATGTGGAGCAATCAGCGAAGATTTTGAATGGACAGGAAGCCTTGCACAAAATGAAACTACTACAATTTTATTTCCAGAAAATACTTTCCCTGCCGGAAACAACACAATAACATACTCGATTATCAGTATTAACGGAGGCGGGAATTACTCAACATCAGGCACAAGCATTATTGTTGAATTTTTAGTTATTGAAAACGGCTCGTCTTATGAATTAGACTTACTAACAGACAATTACGGCGAAGAAACTACTTGGGAACTTGTTGATGACCTTACTTTACATATCTTGTATTCAGGAGGCCCATTTGCATCAGATACAGAAACTCATTATATAACCGAATTCTGCCTTGGTCCTGGGTGCTACACATTCACAATAATAGATTCCTGGGGTGATGGCATGGCACCATGGTACGGTAATCAAGGAAGCGTTACCATAACTGATCTTAGCTCATCAACTGTAGTTTATAGCCTTGCAGGCGACGGATTTGACTCAGAAGCATCTTACAAGTTCTGTATTGAGGATATTGCTTGTCCATCGGATATAACAGCTGATATTGTTGATGGGGCTTTTACATTAACAGGTGGCATTCCAGCAGGTGGAACTTATACTGGAACTGCAATTACTGATGGAATATTCGACCCTGCTACTGCTGGTGTTGGCACACATACAATAACCTATCATTACACTTTTGAAGGTAGCGAAGAATTAACTTGCGAATTTGAAATCAATGTTTACGATTCATCATCAATTAACGATGCAATCAGCGAAGATATTGATGTTTATCCAAACCCAACAACCGGTATGTTAAATATCAATTTTGAAAATGCACAAAATCGTGAAATCGAAATTATAAATCTTACTGGACAAACTATCAAACAAATTAATTCTGAGAATGAAAAGATTGAACTTGACTTATCAGGCCTTGCAAAAGGAACTTACTTTGTTAGGATAAAAACTGAAGAAACTGTTTCAATAGTAAAAATAAATGTCGCAGAATAATAAATAAATCATTAAT
>CAZUQY010000021.1:0-17551 GCA_964622935.1 uncultured Bacteroidales bacterium
CTATAAATTATTTCATTATCATAAGTATTTATTTTCTTTTGGGATTTAGCAAATGTCCAAACACTATCTGTAGGGTAAGAAACATAAACATTTGAAACAAACACACCATAATCTCTATCAAAACTTTTGCTAGAAGAATATATTAGAAAAGATTCGTCTAATGGCACAAATGGGTTAAAATCATCTTGTGATGAATTAACGTTTTTACCTAAATTCTCAAAACTCAAACTTATAGGTGTTTTCATTAAACCAGTTGCATTATTACATTGATTTATAAAATGTTTTGCATCTGCAATTTGCTCTTTATTTGGTTCCTCAACTGTATTTTCTTTTTCAATAAATTCATCTAAAAGCGTTATGCTTTTAGTAAATCTATAAGACAAATGATACAATTGAGCTAAATAATACTTTGAATCATTCAATTTGTAATTTTTGTTAATTGCTAATTCTAAACTTTTAATACCATTTTCAATATCTGTTTTTGAAAGTGCAGCACATTTACCATAGCCATAGTTAAAGTCAAGGTCGTCGTGCTTTAATTTAACTAGCTTTTTATATTTGTCAGTTGCTAAATTATAATTTTCATCACCCAAACTTCCTTTTGCATCTTTTGCAAGATCTATAATATACTGGCTGTGATTCTGAGCATTTAACACAGTTACAGAAAATACAGATAACAATAAAATAAGTCTAATTCTTTTCATAATTATGATTACGTATTAAATATTTATAAAGTTAATATTTTAAATTAACTTATAAAAAAAGCCACCATAAAAAGGTGGCTTTAAAATTAAACTGTATTTTCTTAATTTACGAATACCTTTTCTGTATATACTTTGTCTTTTAGTTTTACTTTAATAAAATAAATTCCTCGGTGTTGCTGCGATACATCAATTCTATTATTAGAAACCGAAGTTTTTACTTTATATACTTGCTGGCCAATAGTATTAAACAAAGTAATCTCAGCATTTTCTCCATTATTAATTCTTATATTAATATTATCTTTAGCCGGATTTGGATAAACATTGAATATTTCATTTGCATTTAAATTATCATTAACACCTACAGAAAGTCCAACAAATGCTAAATTATCAATTTCAATTACACTTCCAATTTGTAAAGAAATTCCCGAAGCTATTATAACAATATTCATTGTATCTGGGTTATCAAGAAATTGATATTGAACGGTATCAGAGAATTGTGTCCAAGCACTAGTATCTGTAGCAGTGAAAAAAGCTGCGCCTATAGTATCTCTGCTAGCTCCATTCCATTTAGTAAAATATGCAATTACAGAACCCATATCTCCGCTTACACCCGCATATTTATAATATCCAGTAAAAACATTAGGCCTTTCTGTATAAGGCATACCTCCTGATATAGTTTGATTTACAACATCAATCACACCTAAAGTTGCTAACCCAGGTACAGTATTACCAAGAACATCAATTGTTTCGCACCTAATAGAAGATGTTCCATCTTGTGCTCCAGTTGTAACTTCAGTTACATTAGTTGCAAACATCGAATTAGTTGTATTCCAATCTACAGGATTACCACTAGCCCAGTTCTCGAAACTTGCATTTAGAGGTTGAACTTGTGCTAATAAGGAACTACTTATAAAAATAGCTACTATAAAAAGTGTAATGTTTTTCATAAATCTTATATTTAATTAATTATATGTCCAAATATAATAATTTAAAACAATTATTCAAACTCATATTAAAATAATAAATATCTTTGAAAAATTTAAAGCACTTAAATAATGAAAAACATAGAGTATCAAATTGAAAATAAGATTGGATTTCTTAGATTTAATAGACCAGAAAAACACAATTCGTTTAGTATTGAATTATTAGAAGAATTGTCTCAATTATTAGAAAACGAAGAAACAAACACTAATGTACGTGCAGTAATTTTCACCGGTAAAGGCGACAAATCATTTTCGTCTGGGGTAGATTTAAGCGAATTAATTAAATTTAATTCTATTGAAGACGCTAGAAATTTCGCAATATTATTAGAAAGCACATCTGAAAAAATATTTAAGTTTCCTAAACCTACAATCTCTGCAATAAATGGCTTTGCAATTGGTGGAGGAATGGGGTTCGCTAGCGCAACAGATTACAGAATACTTTCGAATACAGCAAAAGTAGGGTTTCCTGCTATTAAATTAGGCGCAATACTTCCTGTTAGTTGCACTTTGTTTTTAAACTCACTAATTGGTGTTGCTAAATCTCGCGATATATTGTTAACCGGAAGAATGATAGAAAGTAAAGAAGCTTTAGAAATGGGCTTAGTAAACAAGGTTGTAGAGCAAAACGAAGTTGTGACTGAAGCTATTAAAATAGCAAACACAATTTTAGAAGGTAACGATACAGCTATTACTTACACAAAAAAAACAGTAAACAACATGTTGCTTAAAGATATTGAATCGCAGAAACTTTATGCAGCAGATAACTTTGCATATTTATCGCAAACACAAGAATGGAAGAAGCGAATGAACGAGTTTAATAATAAAAATAAAAAATAGTAATAATCTGTGAATTACAAAGACACTTTAGACTTTATGTTTTCGCAATTGCCAATGTATCAGCGTGAAGGCAAAGCTGCTTATAAAGCTAATTTAGATAATACTATTGCTTTTGATAATTACTTAAATAATCCGCATAAAAACTATAAAACAATACATGTAGGCGGAACTAATGGCAAAGGTTCTGTTTCTCATATTTTAGCTTCTGTATTGCAAGAGGCAGGATACAAAGTCGGGCTTTATACCTCTCCTCATTTAAAAGATTTTAGAGAACGAATAAAAATTAATGGCATTAATATTTCAGAAAATGCTGTTGCAGAATTTATAAGCACAAACAAAGAGTTTATATCTGAGCTTAAGCCATCATTTTTTGAGATGACAGTTTTTATGGCTTTTGATTATTTTGATAAACAAAACGTAGATATTGCAATAATTGAAGTTGGATTAGGTGGCAGGTTAGATTCCACAAACATTATTAATCCTATAATATCAATAATTACAAATATAGGATTAGATCATACTGCATTTTTAGGAAATACTCTACCAAAAATTGCAGCAGAAAAAGCAGGAATAATAAAGCCTAATATACCTGTAATTATTGGTGAGACACATAATGAAACTAAAGAAGTTTTTAAAGAAAAAGCTAAAAGCAAAAATAGTAAAATCGTATTTGCCGACAAGAATATTAATATAGAATACTCACTATTAAATGTCGACAATACTCAAGAATATAAATTATCAGATAATATTTTAAACATCTCTAATTTAACTATAGACCTACTTGGTAAATACCAAGAAAAAAACTCTATAGCTGCGCTTCAATCTATTATAGAACTTAGAAGCTCGCTAAAAATAACGAACGATAATATTATTGCAGGGTTTAAAAATATTGTAAAAAATACTAATCTATTGGGAAGATGGCAAATTTTAGGTTCTAATCCTAGAATTATTTGCGACACAGGACATAATATCGAAGGATTAACTTATGTAATAGAACAAATTAAGCAAACGCCATATAAAAACTTGCATTTTGTTTTTGGTACAGTAAACGACAAAAGCGTAGATAAAATATTAGAAATACTACCTAAAAATGCTACTTACTACTTTACACAAGCCAACATTCCAAGAGCATTAGATAAGAGTATATTATATACTAAAGCACAAGAAGCAGGCTTAACAGGTAAAACATACATTAGCGTAGCAAAAGCTATTACAAGCGCAAGAAATAATTCTACTTATAACGATTTGATTTTTATAGGAGGTAGTACATTTATTGTTGCAGAGGCAATATAAAGTTTATCTTTTTATCAAAAATGTTTTGGAATTAAATAAAACGACATTATATTTGCACCCGCTTAGGGCGATTAGCTCAGTTGGTTCAGAGCACTTGGTTTACACCCAAGGGGTCACAAGTTCGAATCTTGTATCGCCCACAGAACAAAACCGAATACTTAGTATTCGGTTTTTTTATGTCCAAACATTAAATAAACCTCCCCTGCTTTTATAGCACAAATTTAATTTTGTTATAAAATTATTATTTCCAGAAATTTATTGTTATTTTTAAAGAATATTTAAACTAAATAAGTGTTTAAATTAAGAAAATATGAATGATTCATTAAATATTTGTTTGTCTTGCGGATTATGTTGTGACGGCACCTTGATTGGTTTTGTACAGCTAGTTAGTGAAGAGTTACCTGTAATAAAAAAATTAATGAATATAGAGGATTCAAATGGTAATGGATTTTTTCTTCAACCCTGCAGCAGTTATCGCGATGGTTGCGGTATTTATTCTAAAAGACCGAAACAATGTGCCAATTTTAATTGTGAACTTTTAAAATCCATCGAGCAAAAGGAATTGGATTTTGATTCGGCTATTGAAATAATCAATGTAATTAAACAAAAAAAAATTGCCATAGAAAAAAAGTTAGCAATACTACAGGTTGAACTACAATCCCAATCATTTTATTTTAAAATGGTAGAATTAAAAAAATTGTTGCAAAAAAACAAGCCTGAATCATCATTAACGCAAAACCATCTAGAATTAATATCGGACCTAGAGCAGCTAGATAGTCTGCTGTCAAAAAAAATTGGTGTCTCGTTATATTAAAAGCAAAACAAACATTAAACTCTCTACAGCTAGAGTTAATTATTAGATTACGAAACATTCCCAGTTACTGTATATGTAAATCTACAGTCATCAGTTGCGTAGTTACAAACTACACTTAGTTTTGTTTTTTATTTATTCTACGCTTAGGTTGGGGTGGTATGGGGACACGAGCTACAAGCTCGCGCCAGCAGGGGCATTATCAATTATTAATCAGAATTACTGATCCAGCGATTTATCCACTTTTCACCAACAGCTACAGCTACAACTTCTCCTTTGGCGCAAAGTTCGTCACCTACAAATAGTTCTACTGAAATAGTTACCCTTTTGCCATCAATATCTTTTACAGTAGCTTCTAACTTTAATTTTCCAAGAGGGGTAGGACGCAAATAATCAACATGCAGGCTAGCTGTTACGCATCTAAATATTGGTGTTGAATCCATAGATCTACCTTCTTTTTTGTAAAGTGCTGCTGCTGCAGTTCCTGTACTGTGGCAATCTATGAGTGAGGCAATTAATCCACCATAAACATAACCAGGAAGTGAAGTGTGATAGGGTTTTGGCTCAAATTCGGCAATAGATTTATCGTCTTTCCAAAAACTCTTAATTTGATGTCCGTGTTTATTTAATCCACCACATCCATAACAATGATTGAAGTCGTCTGGGTAATAATCTTGAAACGCTTTGATTTTCATATTCTTTAATTTTTAGAACGAAAGTATAACACCAATATAATAAACACCAGTGTGTATTATTTACGCTATATATATAAGTCTGTTAATTTATTTTTTTTATTATCTACCCCAAATATAACAATAAAAAAGCGTTTTACAATTTGCACTTAATTTTGTTTTTTATTTATTCTACGCTTAGGTTGGGTATCCAGTTTAAGAAAATATTTTATCGCTTTTCTGGTTTCGATTATGCTACTGCGCGATTGTATCGCGTTGTAATAAAACAAAACACACACGAAAGATTCGTGCGGTAGCGGGGGGTAGCGGGGCAAGTGCAAATGCAATGATCCAAGTTTTATCCATTTTTCGCGTTTTTATTTATTAATCTTCTAGAATTGTAAAATTAAGAACACTTTCTTTCTCTTTATATTTTTCTATTAGAATTTTTCGTAAGTGTTTGCTCTTTTTCATTTCTGCATACATTGCATTTCGATAATAGATTTTTTTCTCAACAAGACTGATATTTCCAACCTTCATTTCACTAACCTTTTTCATTGCTGCGGAATAATCATTATAAACATAATCATATTCATGTAGAACTACATCAAAGCAAAAAGCTTCAATTAAAGGTAGCATTTCAATACTGTCATTTTTTGAACATCCATTTGTTCCAATACAGACTTTGAATCTAGGAAATCCATCCTTATCCAATTTGTATACATAATAAAACTGGGTTGCTATATTGATTAATGAATCTACTGATATTTCAACTTTATTAAGTGATTTATAATCTGAAATGGTTTTATTCTCTTTTTTTAAACAATTGTATGCCAATTGCATAAAATGTAAATTAAAAGTTGAATCTTTTGCAAGAGAATTATAAAAATACGTTCTTAATTTTACAGAGTCGGACATTAAAAATTCAATTTCTTTATCTATAAAAACCTTAGAATGATTTATTAAAAGATAATCGAGAACCATTAAATTCTCATTTACAACTGATGCTAGAAAGTGTTTTCCTTTAATACTATCAAATCTCATATGAATGTACTGAAGACTATCGTTATAAGTAGAAATCTTAGCATGAATAAAATCAGGATAAGATTTTATAATCTCTTTTTTACTAATACTTTCAATTAATGTCATGCTTAAAAGTGTTACTCCAATTATAACACTAACAATGGTAAGTCTTCTTTTATTCATTTTATGCTTTATTATTTACGCTATATATATAAGTCGGTTAATTTATTTTTTTTATTATCTACCACAAATATAACAATAAAAATGTGTTTTGTAATCTGCAAAAAAAACCTCCAAGGTTTTAAAAACCTTGGAGGTTTGGTTATTGTTGGTTTATTCTTCTAAGTTTTGCATTTGCACATTTAAGCGTGTCATTGTGTTTTTGTGTATTTCTGTTTCTATGGTTTGCGTTTGGTATTTATTTTTAGAGAATGTAACTGTGCAAACGCCTTCTGGCAAGCTTTTAAACTGGTAGTTTCCTTTTTTGGTTGTGGAGGCTGCGGTTTTTACGTTGCCCGATAGATCGGAGCCTGGGTGGAATTTTATTGTAACTTTTACGTATTGCAATACGTGTACTGGTTCGTGTGCATTGGTTACTATTCCCATTAATGATTTTGATATTGTTGCACTATCATATATAATTCGGGCATTTTCGTAATCGCTATAAAAATCGGGGTTTTTGGTAATAAACTGCATCATATAATTATCTAAATCTTCGTTAAGCATTTCGTCTATTTGCTTAAATAAATCTTTAAGTTTTTGTGTAAAGGTTTTACGTTCTGCAATTATTGTTTGAGGAAGGGCTAGCACTTCTTTAAAATTTGCGGCAAAAATTTTATAATTATCAATTATTTCTTGTGTGGTGCCAAAGTCTTTTAATTTTTCTAAATTCTCGGTTGCAAATACTATTACTGCATTGTTTTCGCCTAAAACTTCTGTGTCTTTTACTTGTTTTATTTCGGTTATTGTAAAATCATATTTTTCGTATAACTGAACATTGTCGATACTTCGTGCATACGAACGGAAACTACCATAAAATACATTTGTAAGTTTATCTAATTGTTTTCGTATTTTGGTTTTTTGTTTTGTTGCACCTGCCGATGTAATTTTTTGTTTTGTGTTTATTTCTTCTATTTTACCTAATGTTTCTTCTATTTTTTCAACCACATTAGATATGGATTTATTTTCTATCCAAAGTTCGCTCTTTCGCTTCATTTCTTCGATAACCTTATATATCATCGAATTATATGCTTCTTGTTTTCTTGTCATAATATATTGATATTTAAGTTTGTATTTTACTAAATTACAATATATTTATTGAATATGCAAGTCTACTTATTTTTTTTACTTGCCATTTATTGAAAATATGTCGCCATTTATTGGCTGCACTAAGCCATTTATTGGCTACACTTGTCTATAAATTGAAAATATTTCGCCATAAATTGGTTGCACTTGTCTATAAATTGAAAATATTTCGCCATAAATTGGCTGCACTTGTCTATAAATTGGTTGGTATTGGCTACATATTGGTTATTGTTCGACCTAAATTGAGTTTTATTAGGCAGTTTTGCATGAAAGTACTAAGCAATCTATAAATACTCATACGTAAGTGGATAAACAACCTAAACAACTCTTAAAACTCTTTTTCCATCTTTCTGTATACATCGAGTATTGTGTAAATATCTGTGTTGGTTATTTCTTTATCCATAAGCAAAAGTAATTCTATTGCAGAGTCTAGTACTGTTGTTCTTGTATAAATATTTTCGTGCGCGAAGTTTAAAAATTTAAGAATTCTAAATGCCGAAAACCAAATATAAAAAGCATTTAAAAATGTTCTTTCGTTGGTAGAATTTTTGTTTATCACGGTAAGTACATCGTAAAACTTATTCTCTATTAAAAACCCTTTAACCGACTTAGGCAAGCGGTTAATTAATTCTAAATAATTGGGTTCCGAAATTCTAAAAAATTTATTATCAATTTTGAAAAACTCGCCTAAATCGAAAAACGATTTTAATGTATAAGTTTCTATTTTATTTTTATTATTCGATATGTAATCTAAAACGGCGGGACCTGTGCCAAACGGAACTCTATTAGATTCTCTGGGCGATGGATATATAGCTGTTGTATTAATTTCACCAAATTTTTTGTTTGGTATTATCATTTGCAAGAAGTAAAAATCTTCGCCTGCTTGCTTTTGGTTCATTCCACCATATTTAACATAGGCCCAAGCTTTTAGAGCAAAACTAGAACCAACTGTGTGGTAAAAGTTTGTGTACCCTATAAAACGCAATGCATGCAGATAGTATCGCAGATATAGCTCGTACCACGAAATTGCATCGATATTGTTTTGCGAATGTTTATTTTTATCTGTGCAATGCTCAAAATATATAGAGCAAGCTTCTTGTTTAGGATTTTTTTTATAGTAAGAAATTATCTCGTCGAAATAATTCTGTTTTATTGTAGAATCTGCATCTAACGAAGCTATTATGCCTTCGCTATTATTTTGTTTATTGAAAATGTTTACTGCATTATCTAATCCTATTTTTCTTGCATATCCAACACCCGCAAGCTTTTTTGGGATATCAAAAGCTTTTACAAAAACAAATTCTATATTAGTTTTTGTGCTGATAAAACTTTCGGACTGTTTTAATGTGTTTTGGTTTTGGTTTTTAATTTCTAGATTATCGGCTTCGGAATGATTTATTACAGAAATTACAAGAACATTAGCTAATGTTTTTGCTTGCAATATAGATTCTAATGTGAGAAATAAGTGTGATTCGTTTTTGCAAGGTATTACAACAATTACATCGAGTTTTAATGATGAATTATAATCTTTAAAAAAAGCTGATAAGCCTTTTTTTAATATGTATTTATCTGCAAACCTAGGTGCTATTTGTCTGTCCAAGAGCTTAAACTACCATTAACAATTACTACTTCTTTATCTGAATATATCCAAGTTTCTTGTAAACCATCTAATGTGTTCACTTTCTTTGTAGAAGGCGGAACTCCAAGAGATTCTCTAATTTGCCCCATACTCATACCTTTCCACAATTGTCCGCTACACATTTTAACAGCTTTTTCGTGGCCATATAGTTTACTTAAGCGCTTATATTTGTCGGAGTTTGTATCTGCAGAGATAATAGTAGTTGTAGTTTTTACAGGCGTTTTACTTGTCATTAATTTATTAATCTCGTCGTTGCTTTTAAGGCTATTATAATTAACAAATCCGTGTGTGCCTTGATAATTAACTTTTAAATACAAGCCATTTCTTTCTTCTTCTCGAACATATACCACATCTCCTTCTTTAAGGGTAGTTAGTATTCTTCCGTTAATATTAGAAGTTTGTCTAAGTGTACCGCCACCTGAAGAAATGTAGGATTTAATACCATCAACTGAAGCAAATTGTGGGCTTAATGCATTTTTGCGTTGCTCTAGCGCTTTTATTTGACCATCAATATTGTTTAAATCATTTTGCAACGATTTTATTTGTGTGGTGATATTAGTTCGCTGGTTTTGAAGTTCAGAGATTCTTCTATTGTAATCTTCTGCTGTTTGTGTAAATCCAGAATTAAGGCTTAGAAAAAATACGATTGAAATTAAAATAATTTTATTCATATGCAATTATCTTTAAAATGTATAATTTTACGCTACGTTTAAGCTTAGTTCACAAATTTAATTAATGTTTAATAGAATCACTAAAATTATTGACTAAATCTGTATATAATGGAAAAACAAGCAAATAACTTTTTTAATAAAATTAATATTAAAGAATTAAATACTTTGCCCATAATCTTTGCAGATAATTTATCTACACCCGAAAATATTGGTGCTGTATTGCGATTGGCAGATAATATTGGAGTTAAAAAAGTATTCTTTATTAATGACGACTTTAACTTTAGAGAATCAAAAATTAAATCTCTTGCAAAAAACGCATTCAAAAATATAGACTGGGAGATTATTAACGAAAACCAAATATTAGAAAAGCTACCTTCGGATTACAAACTAATTGCAATAGAAACATATCAAAACTCAAGCAATTTGTATAAAACAAAACTTAATGCTAAATCAGCCTTTGTAATAGGAAACGAAAAGCATGGTATAAACGACAGCGTACTTAAATTATGCGATAATTTTGTTCACATTCCTATGCACGGTAATACAAAGTCTATGAATGTATCGCACTCGCTTACTGTTGTTCTTTTCGAATGGTTAAGACAAACTATTTATAATTAATTATTGGTTTAAAGTATTAAGTAATGTATAACCAATAATCTTCTCGTACCTATCACCAAATCCTTTGTGGTAAACAAAAATTAAATAATCGTTTTCTGTTTCGTAATGATTACCTTCAATAATCGAAAAATCAATATTCTTGTTTTTATCTACAAAAGCATAATTGTAATTATACACACCTTGCTTTAATAGTAATTTTAATTGGTATTCCTTTTTTTCAAAATTATAAACCATTTTACTCTCGTTCGAGGTTTTATTGTAAGTTAAACCTCCGAATAAATATAAGTCTCCATTTAAAAAAGGAGCATTGTAAGGAAGTCTAAAATAAACATAAGCATAATCGGCTTCTGTTGCTGCATTGTCCCATTCCCTAACATCTGGCACGAACTTCCCGTTTATATCTTGATTATAAAAGTATATTTTAAAAGGCCTAGGTTCGTCCTTAAGCAAATTAACATGATGATATGGTTTCTCGAATTTTATTTCATCTATCATTTCAGCTTTGTACCTAAAACTTTTAATATTAAGATACCTAAATTCGCTACCTCCTGGGTAAAGGTTTTCTAAATCGTATGTATATTCAAGCTCGTTATCTTTAATAAATAATGGTTTTAAATCTTTATTTGCAATTTGCCAATTATTGTTTTGTACAACTACAACTTTAACATCATTAAAAGGGTTATCTATATTTATACTCGAGCTTAATTTAAAATCTATTTTTTGGTGAGATTTCATTTTATCTACAATAGTAGCCTTTCTAAAAGTTGCATTAACATCACAACGAGATTCAAAAACAATAAATCTTGCAGTTAATACAAGTTCTTCTTCGTTAAAATTCTCGTAGATTTTAACTATATAATTTCCGGATTTTGTAATGCTAAAATCATCATTTGGAATAGTAATTTTATAATGTGTGTACTCAACAAAAGTATTAAATGAATACTCATATTTATCTAGAACATTATCACTAAAACCATCAATGTACTCAGCTTCACTCATTTCAGACGATTCCCAATTAGAGTTGCAATGTATTAATTTATAAGAATAATCTTTAACATCTTTTGTAAGATCATCAAATGCAATAACTATTTTGCTGTTTCCATTTAGGTTGATTACAGGATAAGATAATTCCCATCCTTCTTTATATACTTGTAACGTTTTTATATTTTCGGAGTAGAGTTTATTTTCATAAATATGGGATTCTTGAGCGTAAGATTTTAAAATAAATATGCTCAATATAAATATTATGTATATTTTGCTCATTCTATATATAATGTTTTAGTAGATGTAAAATTAAACAAAATTAATTTTAAATTTTCAGAGTCCCTTCAATACTTTTCTGAATTTACTTATTTATCTATATATATCAAAAAAAACTCAATTTAGTTTATTTATAGTGTACACATTACACTTTGCTGTTAAAAAACATTAAATCTAGATTTAATAGATTAAGTTATAAAAATTCAATGTGTTTTATTTATAACATTTAATTTATCTGCGATATAATAGTAATCTAAATATCTAATTGTATTTATGTTTATAAATATAAAAAGTAATATATACAAGATGTTACGTTATTGCATTTATTAGGCCATAAATTTATTTCTTTTAGGCAAAAAATTATATATTTTTGTGCAAACTAAAATCTAAAAATTTAATATATGACGAAAGTTGTAAAATTAAAAAAAGGGTTAAACATAAATATTAAAGGAAAAGCCGTTAATGAATTGGTTGATAGCAGCAAATCTAATTTGTATGCAATTATGCCAACAGAATTTCCTGGAATAATACCTAAATTACTTGTTAAGCCTGACCACGTTGTAAAAGCTGGAACTCCTTTGTTTTTTAACAAACATAACCCGGAGGTTAAATTCACATCACCAGTTAGCGGTAAAGTTATCGCAGTTGAGCGTGGTGCACGAAGAAAAATTTTAAGAATTGTTGTAGAAGCTGATGCTGAATTACAATACGAAGACTTTAAAAAAGGTGATTTATCTTCTTTAAAAAGAGAAGATGTTGTTGATACTCTTTTAAATTCTGGTGTTTGGCCGTTTATACGTCAACGCCCGTATGCTATAATTGCAAACAGTAAAGATACACCAAAAGCAATTTTTATTTCTGGCTTCGATAATGCTCCTATAGCACCAGACTATAACTTTATTTTGAAGGATCAACTTGATGAATTTCAAAATGGAGTTAATGCCTTAGCTAAGCTTACCGAAGGTAAAATACACTTAAACCTTGATGGCGAGAAAGAAAATATCTTCTCTTCTATTAATGGTGTAGAGGTAAATCAATTTTTCGGAAAACATCCATCTAGTACAATTGGAACACAAATCAGTCATGTAGACCCTATAAATAAAGGCGAAATTGTTTGGTATGTAAATCCACAAGATGTAGTAATTATTGGTAAATTATTTTCTAAAGGAATTTATGATGCAAAAAGAATTCTTGCATTAACAGGTTCTCAAGTAAATGCTCCAAAATACTACAATACTATGGTGGGCGCTAAAATGGAGACAATAGCTAAAGATAACGTAAACGAAGATAATTCAAGGTATATTACTGGTAATGTTCTTACAGGTACTCAAACCGAAAAAGATTTATTTTTAAGTTTCTACGATTCTCAAGTTTCAGTTATTCCAGAAGGTAACTATTACGAATTTTTTGGTTGGATAATGCCGAGATTCAATAAATTCTCTATGTCTAAAACATACTTTTCGTGGCTAATGCCTAAAAAAGAGTACGCTCTAGATACAAACACTAACGGTGGAGAAAGAGCTTTTGTAATGACAGAACAATACGAAAAAGTTGTTCCTATGGATATATATCCTGTAGAATTACTTAAAGCATGTATGGCTGAAGACATTGATAAAATGGAAAATTTAGGAATTTACGAAGTTGCAGAAGAAGATTTAGCTTTATGCGATTATGTATGTACTTCTAAAACCGAAGCTCAAGAGACTATTAGAAAAGGTATTGATTTAATGATTAAAGAATTAAGTTAAATATGAAAGCATTAAGAAAATTACTAGACAATATAAAACCTCACGTAGAAAAAGGTGGTAAATTCCACGCTCTACATGCAGGTTTTGATGCTGTTGAGACTTTATTTTATGTACCTAATACAGTTACAAAAAAAGGTGCTCACATTAGAGATGCTATCGATTTAAAAAGAACAATGTTCGTTGTTGTTATTGCACTTATTCCAACTCTTTTATTTGGAATGTGGAATATAGGACACCAACATTTTCTTTCAATCGGGGAAGCTGCAGAAGGAACAATGTTCGATTTCTTCCTTTTTGGCTTTATAAAAATGTTACCACTTATTATTGTTTCTTACGTTGTAGGTTTAGGACTAGAAATAATATTTGCACAGTCGCGTGGTCACGAAGTAAATGAAGGATTCTTTGTTTCGGGTATGCTAATACCTTTAATTGTACCTATTGATACACCTTTATGGATGGTTGCTATTGCAGTTGCATTTGCAGTTATTATTGGTAAAGAAGTATTTGGCGGTACTGGTATGAATATTTGGAACCCAGCTTTAATAGCTAGAGCATTTTTATTCTTTGCTTATCCATCAGATATGTCTGGTGATAAAATTTGGGTAGAAGGACTTTCAGACTTAAGTGTTGTAGCAGATGGTTTTTCTGGAGCTACACCATTAGCCGTAATGGCAGCAGAAGCTGGCGAAACAGTAACTAATTTTGCGAGTGGAATTGGTAATTGGTCCATTATGGAACTAATTATAGGTTCTTATCCAGGTTCAATTGGAGAAACTTCAGTTATAGCAATCGGAATAGGAGCTTTAATACTATTATTTACAGGAGTAGGATCTTGGAAAGTTATGTTCTCTACAGTAGCTGGAGGTTTAGCAATGGGATTCTTATTTAATGTACTTGCACCAGCAGATCATGTGTTTATGAATATGCCAGCATATTTCCACTTAATAATTGGAGGTTTTGCTTTTGGAGCAGTATTTATGGCTACCGACCCAGTATCGGCTACACAAACTAGCACGGGGAAATACATTTATGGATTCCTTATTGGTGTAATAGCTGTAATTATTAGAGTTTTCAACCCTGCATATCCAGAAGGAATGATGCTATCAATATTATTATTGAACACATTTGCTCCTTTAATTGATTTCTATGTAGTACAAGGGAACATAAAGAGACGTTTAAAAAGAATTAAAGTTAACGCTTAATATATATCGATATGAATAAAGACAGTAATATATATATATTTATCTATGCCTCGGTTATGGTGGTTCTTGTTGCTGCAATATTATCTTTTACAGCAGAAACACTAAAGCCTCTTCAACAAGAAAATGTTAAAGTTGAAAAAATTCAGAGTTTATTAATCTCTGTTGGTATAGAAAGTACAAAAGAAAATGCAGAAGAAGTATTTAATAAATACATACCTGCAGAAAATAGAGTAGTAATTAACTCTAAAGGAGAAACTATTGATGGTGTTGCTTTTGATATTAATTTAAAATCAGAAAACTACAAACCATTAGAAGAAAGAAGTTTACCTATGTTTATAGTAAATATGGACGATGGAACTCAAAAAACTATTATTCCTTTATTAGGAACTGGTTTATGGGGTCCTATCTGGGGTTACTTAGCTTTCGAGCCAGACAATAATACATTATTTGGAGCAGTATTCGATCATAAAGCAGAAACACCTGGTTTAGGTGCTGATATCAATCAAGATTGGTTCGAAAAACCATTTATTGGTAAAACAGTTTTCGAAAGCGACAAATTTGTTTCAATAACAGTACACAAAGGTGGTAAAGGTTCGGCAGCAAATGCTGGAGATACTGAACACGGTGTTGATGCAATATCTGGTGGTACTATTACTAGTAAAGCATTAGAAGAAATGATATTCGATGGTTTAGATGGATATCAAATATATTTAAAAAATAATAAATAATTTTTTAGTTATGAGCGAATTATTTTCTAAAAAGAATATTAAACTGTTAACGGCTCCTCTTAATGATGATAACCCGATTACAGTACAAGTACTTGGTATTTGTTCAGCGTTAGCTGTAACTGTTAAAGTTGAACCAGCCATTGTACTTTCTATCTCTGTAGTAGCAGTATTAGCGTTTGCTAACGTTATTATTTCTATGCTGAGAAATACAATACCTAGTAGAATTAGGATTATTGTACAACTAGTTGTAATTGCAGCGTTAGTAATTTTAGTAGATCAAGTTCTTAAAGCATATGCTTATGATGTAAGTAAACAGCTTTCGGTGTTTGTCGGGCTTATTATTACAAACTGTATAATTATGGGTCGTCTAGAAGCATTTGCTTTGGCAAATAAGCCATGGGCATCGTTTTTAGATGGAATAGGAAATGCCGCAGGTTATGGTATTATTCTAGTTATTGTTGCTGTAATAAGAGAATTATTCGGAGCAGGATCAATTACACTTCCAGGTACAGGTACGATGCAAATTATTCCAGATTCGTTTTACGAATTCGGATATGTAAATAACGGATTAATGATTTTACCTCCAATGGCTCTTATAGTTGTAGGTTTAATTATATGGTTCCAGAGAGGGAAAAATAAAAAATTAATAGAAGCTAACTAGATAGATTATGGAAAACATTATAAATATATTCGTTAAGTCGATATTTATCGACAATATGGTGTTCGCGTACTTCCTTGGTATGTGTTCTTACTTAGCTGTATCGAAAACCGTTAAAACATCTGTAGGACTGGGACTAGCTGTAATTTTTGTGCTAGTAATTACCGTGCCTGTAGATTATCTTTTAAACGAGCACATACTTAAACCAGGAGCATTAGCTTGGGTTAGTCCAGATTGGGCAGAAGTAGATTTAAGCTTCTTAAGCTTTATTATATTTATCGCAATTATTGCATCAATGGTTCAGTTGGTTGAAATGATTGTAGAAAAATACGCACCAGCTTTATACGCATCATTAGGTATATTCTTACCTCTTATTGCTGTAAACTGCGCAATCTTAGGTGGTTCGTTATTTATGCAAGAAAGAGACTACCAATCAGTAGGCGAAGCAACATCGTTTGCAGTAGGTTCTGGTTTAGGTTGGTTCTTAGCAATTGTAGGAATTGCTGCTATACGTGAAAAAATTAAATACTCAAACGTTCCAGCTCCTTTAAGAGGCCTTGGTATTACATTTATTGTAACTGGTCTTATGGGTATTGCGTTTATGAGTTTTATGGGTATTAAACTTTAATTCTAGAGAAATGGTTATATTATCGACAACAACAGTTATAGCGCTAGGAATTATAGTATTCCTATCGATTATATTATTATTAGTAACTATGCTATTATTTGCGAAAGCTAAACTTATGCCTTCTGGCGAAGTTATCTTACGAATTAACGGCGAAGATGAGAGAACAGTTTCTCCAGGTTCTACCCTACTATCTACTTTAGGTGATAATAAAATTTTATTACCATCGGCTTGTGGTGGCGGCGGAACATGTGCTATGTGTAAAATCCAAGTACCAGCAGGTGGTGGCGGAATTTTACCAACAGAAACAGGTTACTTTACTCGTAAAGAAGCTCAAACCGATTGGCGTTTAGCTTGTCAGGTTAAAGTTAAAAACGACATGGACATCCTTGTTCCTCAAGAAATCTTGGGAATTAAGAAATGGGAATGCGAAGTTGTTTCTAACGATGGTCAAGCAACATATATTAAAGAATTTGTAGTAAGACTACCTGATGGCGAGACTTTAGATTTCGAATCAGGAGGATATATTCAAATTGATGTTCCTAAACTAGAGGTAGACTTCAAAAATTTTGATATCGAAGACGAATATCGCGAAGAATGGGATAAATTTGGTCTTTGGGATTTAAAAATGAAAAATCCAGAAGAAACTTACAGAGCTTATTCTATGGCTAATCACCCAGCAGAGGGAAATATCGTAATGTTAAACATTCGTATTGCTACTCCACCTTGGGATAGAGCTAAAAATGGTTGGATGGATGTAAATCCAGGTATATGT
>CAZUQY010000022.1:0-16897 GCA_964622935.1 uncultured Bacteroidales bacterium
ATATGGATCCGTATAATGTCAAGTTTAAAATTCCAATCGACCAACAACTTGATGTGATTGTGGCATTAGCTGAATCTAAGGCAGATCAAAATGTAGATTATTTTGTTGGCCCAGAAACTGCCATTCCTAATGGTATGTGGGAAGAGACGATTAATGATAATATTGCAATTAAGTTTATAAGAAGTTTCATTAGTAAATACCCTGATGCTAAGTTCATTATTGGTGCTGATTCAAGAATGCTTTATAAAAATGGAAATGACAAAACAGAAACAGCTACAAAATTTGGTAAGTCAGATGATTATTGGGATATCTTTAATTCTGCATTGCAAGTTGATACAAGCTTGGAAGTTCCTATATACCATAAGAGCAAACTTGTTTCTGGAGTCGAAGCAATGCCTTATGCAAAGACTTTGAGCTTTCTTTCAGACTTGATGATGGATTTTGGCGGCATTGCAGGCAGTAAAGGAACTCAAGATTATCGTGAGGTGTTCGAAAATAAACAAACAGGACTTAAAGTTGGTGTTCCTGTTTGTTTTGAATCTGATTTTGGTGAGTTCTTTGGCGAATTTGTAAACAAAGGTGCTAATGTTTTATTTGTTATCACTAATGATGGTTGGTGGGGAGATACTCCAGGCTACAAACGACACCGAGCATATTCACAAATCAGAGCTATTGAAACACGGCGAAGTATTGCCCGAAGTGCAAACACAGGAATTAGTTGTTTTATCAATCAACGTGGCGATGTATTACAAGAAATTGGTTGGTGGCAAGTTGGTGCCCTACGGCAAACTATTAATGCAAATGATAAAATAACTTTTTATGTTCAATATGGAGATTTTATTGCTAGAATGTGCCTGACAATTTCAATTATCCTTTTCTCCATATTATTGCTTTCCAAATTAATGTCTATTATTAAAAGAGATAAACTATAAAGTTTGTGATTTCTATGTTGAAGTCATTAAGATTTACGACAAAATAAAAATTTCGATTATTTTTTATTATTTTTATGGAATTATAAAGACCTGATCATCACTTTAACCTTAACTAAAAAAATAAACTATGAATACAATGTTGGTTAAACTTGCGTTTCTATTTACGTCTCTAATTTTCGTAAACAATTTTTCATTTTTTGACAAATCAACACAAAGCCCTGATAAATATGACAAACTTTGGGATAAAGTTGAAAAATATGAAGCAGATGCTTTACCAAAATCAGCACTTGAAACAGTTGAGGAAATTTATGAATTAGCTTTTTCGGAAAACAATGATAAACAGATTATAAAATCGACAATCTACAGAATGAAATACACAAATATTCTTGAGGAAGAAGGATATGCCAAGTCTATTGAAAAACTCGAATCGGAAATACCAAAAATTGATGGCTCAGCAAAAGCTATGTTGCACTTATTACTTGCAACAATGTATTTCGATTATTACAATAATAATTCATATCTAATTAATCAAAGGTCTGTTACCTCTCAATTTGAATTAGACGACCTAAAGACATGGGATAAAACAAAATTCCAGGATAAAATAATTAAGAACTACATGGCGTCTTTAAGTAATGACCTGAAAGAGATTGAAATCAGTGAGTATTCTGAGTTTGTTGATTATGCAAAAGAATCAAAAGACAGGTTTCCTACATTATATGATTTTGTTGCATATACAGCAATTAGCAGGCTATCTGCCAATAACTACTATTATTATGATAATGGGGCAAACCTAAATGATATAATTACCGAAAATGCTTACTTATCAAAAGCAAACGATTTTGTAATGCTTCCTGTTGAAGCTGATTCACTTTCATACACATACACTGTATTAAAAATATATCAAAATTGGTTATCAACCCGCCTTGATGACAAAGAAAACACAAAAGCTTTGATCTATACTGATTTATTAAGGCTTAACTATGTCAGAAGCAAAATCACAACATCAAATAAAAATAATCTTTGGGAAAGCACTTTGCTAAACATGCACGAGAAATATTATAAAACTCCTGAGCTGGCAATGATTGACTATGAAATTGCAAAATATTACAATCAACTAGGAAACTCATATAGATTCCTGGATTCAACAACTTTAAAATATCAAACCAGTAAGAAAAAAGCACATATTTTACTTTCGGAGGTTATCAAATTATATCCAGATGCATCATATTATCCAGAATGTAAAAATCTCTTGGATGAAATCGAAAGGACAACATTTAATTTCCAGACTGATAAAATTGTGAGTCCAGGCTCAAAAATACCAATGAGAATAAGCTACTGCAATACTAAAGAAGTTTACCTCACTGTACTTAAATGCGATTACGCAAAATATCTCAAACGTGACAAATACTATTATGACGAAGAATACTATGACGATATTCTGAAAATTTCTACAATAACCGTAAAATCAAAGCCTATTACTCTTCCGTCAGCATCAGATTTTAATACTCATTATACAGAATACCTGTGTGATCCTCTTGAAAAAGGTTTCTATATGGTTTTCATACATGCTACACCTGACTTTAAACTTGATAAAAACTATATTTCAGAAAATCGATTCTTTGTTTCTGAATTAAGCTTAACAACCAACAATAACTATAATACAAATTCTGGATACTATGTTTTCAATAGAAACACTGCGAAACCAATTCCTAATGCAAAAATTGAAGCATATAAAAATGAGTATAGTTACGTTAAGCGCGAATATGTTTATAATAAAATCTCTACCGAATATACAGATGGAAACGGATATGCTCCACTTAATAAAATTAGTAAGGATTCTTACTATGATATAAGACTTGACATTAGCAAAAATGATGATTTCATTTCAGAAAGCACCTATCTCTATAATTACAATAATAAAGAAAATAAAGATTACATAACAGAGGTTAAGTTCTTCACAGATAGGGCAATCTACAGACCAGGTCAAACTGTCAACTTTAAAGCTATTTGTATCGAGAAAAAGGGCGAAGATATTAAGTTACTAACTAACTACAAGGCAAGCATATACATGTATGATGTGAACAGTCAACAAGTAAGTTCTTTAAATCTTACAACAAATGAATTTGGAAGTTTCAACGGGTCTTTTACGATTCCGCTAAATGTACTTACAGGTAATTTTAGATTGTCTACAAGTGGAGGAAATCATTATTTCAAAGTTGAAGAGTATAAACGTCCAATGTTCGAAGTAGAAATGCTTCCTATAGAAGGAGAATATCGAATAAACGACAGTGTATATGCAGAAGGAACTGCAATGACATATGCCGGAACAGCATTAACTGATGCTAAAGTAACATACAAAGTTGTTAGGAACCCTATGTGGTGGGGTTATTACCGTGGCGGGAATTTCAGCGAAAAGGAAGTCGCATTTGGCGATGTGCAAATCGACGATCTAGGTAAATTTAAAATTGGATTTAAAGCACTTGCTGAAGATTTCGGTAAAATGAATTCTTATATTTATTATTACTATACCATTTATGTGTCTGCAACCGACATTAACGGTGAAACACAATCAGGATCAACTTTGGTTTATGTTTCAAACAAAAGCCTTACTATTTCTAACGACTTTTATGGTAATCTTGAACGTAAGAGTATCGACAGCATTACAATAAGTACAACTAATATCTCAGGAACTTTTGTTCCAGCAAATGTTAACATTGAAATTTACAAACTTAAAGACCCAGATTATCTACTCTCAAAAAGACAATGGGAAGTTGTAGATAAACCTATGTACACTGAACAAGAATGGCACGAACAAAACCCAGGCAATGAATTCTTGCACGAGACAGATTATAAAAATTGGGCCCATGAAAAGAAAGTTTTCAATCATCAGATTAATACTGCAGATGTAAAAAAACTTGCCTTAAAAGATGCAAAAAAATGGGATCCTGGAATTTATCGGATTGTTATGAAATCTAAAGACAAATGGGGTAACGATATTGAATCTAAAAACGAATTTGTTCTTTTCGATTCAGAAAGCACAAAAATGCCATATACTACTACATCCTTCTTTATGACAGACAAATATTATGCTCAACCAGGTGAAACAGCAAATGTTTATGTCGGTTCTTCTTACAAAGATGTTTATGTGTTGTATGAATTGGAAGTAAAAGGAAAATCATATAAAAAAGAAATCATTAAGCTGAACTCTGAAATGAAAAAAATTCCTATAGAAATTGAGGAAAGTTTTAGAGGAGGAGTAAATGTCAATCTTATGTTTATTAAAGATGGTCGATTATATAGCTCCAATCAACACATAGATGTATCATGGGAAAACAAAAGACTTGATTTGAAATTCATTACTTTCCGTGACAAAACGCTTCCAGGGTCAAAAGAAGAATGGAAAATAAAAATCACAGACCAAAATGGTGCAATAAAAGGATCCGAAATGTTAGCATCAATGTACGATGCTTCACTGGATATTTTTGCTCCTAACAGTTGGTATTGGTCAATATTCCCATCCTATTACTCATATTTAAATTGGACAACAACAAGTTTCACTTTTAGTTCTTCCTCATCGTACCAGTTAAATTTCTATCCTCTGTACGTCAAGAAAACAGTATATAATCCAGGCTTTAATTTCTTTGGTATGAGTTATTATGGTAGGTATTACTATGATGGGAGTAAGAACGATAGAGGAATGCCCGGAGGAAGAAAATACTCAGCAAGAACGGAATCTTCTGCTGACGCCCCTGTATCAGCGTCTTTAGCATTAGAAGATGCATCTGCTGTAGATGATTACGATTTAGAGGAATCTGGAAACATAGATGGATTAGTTATGTCGGGAGAGATGGATAAAACCGGCGACAAAATGAATTTAAATTCACGTAATAGTGTAAGTCAGACAGGTAGTAATCCAGAAATACAAATTCGTAAAAATTTCAACGAAACTGCATTCTTTTATCCAAATCTAATTACCGATGAAAACGGCGAAATATTAATAAGCTTCACAATGCCAGAAAGTCTTACCAGATGGAATTTCATGGGGTTTGCTCATACTAAAGATCTTAAAATGGGACAAATAACAGAACAAGTTGTAACTCAGAAAGAGCTTATGGTAATGCCAAATCTTCCAAGATTTTTCAGAGAAAACGATAAAATGACAATCTCTGTAAAGATTAACAATGTTTCAGAAGCAAACATTAAAGGAGAATCTAAAATAGTATTTTTTAATCCTGCTACACAAAATGAAATTTCTGGACTTTTCCTAGGCAGGGTCCCTAACAATCAAGATTTTTCTGTTGCTCAAGGTAAAAACTCTATTGTTGAATGGCAGATAAAAATTCCTGAGGGCATGAGTGCAGTAGGTGTCCGTATTACTGCCGAAAGCGAAAACCATTCTGATGGAGAAGAAAGAGTTATTCCAATTCTTACAAATCGTATGCTAGTGACTGAAACAATGCCATTACCGGTTCGTAAAGCAGGGACAACAACATTTACAATGACTAAACTCAAAACAAATACTTCAAAGACATTGAGAAATCATAGATACACACTTGAGTTTACAAATAATCCTGCATGGTATGCGGTACAAGCATTGCCATATATAATGGAATATCCTTATGAGTGTGCAGAGCAAACATTCTCACGTTATTATGCAAATATTCTTGCTACTCACATTGCCAATTCAGACCCAAAAATCAAAAGAGTATTTGAGATTTGGAAAAACACTCCTTCATCGCAAGCATTAATGTCAAATCTTGAAAAGAATCAAGAATTAAAAGCGCTTCTTTTGGAAGAAACGCCATGGGTTCTTGAAGCACAAAATGAAAATGAAAGAAAACACAGAATCGGATTGCTATTCGACTTAAATAGAATGAGCAACGAAAGTTCTTCTGCTTTGAAAAAACTTGAACAACAGCAAAAGTATAATGGTGGCTGGGCTTGGTTCAAAGGGATGCCTGAAAGTTGGTACATCACTCAGTATATTGTTTGTGGGTTGGGTCATCTCGACAACTTAGGTGTAACCGAAGTTAAATCTAACAAAAAGACTTGGAATATGACAACAAAAGCCATCAAATTCATTGACGGTGAAATTGCTAAATCCTACAAAGATTTGAAAAAATACTGCAATGCTAGTTGTTTAGCGAAAGACAATATTGGCTATATGCAAATACAATACTTATATGCTCGTTCATATTTTATTAAGGATGTTCCAATTGACAAATCAACAAAGGAAGCTTTTAATTATTACAAGGGACAAGCTCAAAAGTACTGGAAGAACAAGAGTTTCTACATGCAGGGCATGATTTCATTAGCACTTTACAGATATGATGACAAAGTTATTCCTGCAAAAATTGTTGCCTCTCTAAAAGAACATGCAATATACAGCGAAGAAATGGGCATGTACTGGAAGAACAACAACGGATATTTTTGGTATCAAGCTCCAATTGAAACCCATGCACTACTAATCGAAATGTTTGATGAAGTAGCAAATGACCAGACAGCTGTTGACGAAATAAAAGTTTGGTTGCTTAAACAAAAACAGACACAAGATTGGAAAACGACCAAAGCAACTGCCGAAGCAATTTATGCACTATTCCTTCGAGGAACAAATCTCCTATCTGACGATTCAATGGCAGTAATTGAAGTTGGAGACATGAAAATCGATCCTGCAAATGACCCAGAAATTAATACAGAAGCTGGAACCGGATACTTTAAGAAAGCTTGGGACGGAAATTTAGTAAAACCAGAATGGGGTGATGTCAAAGTAACAAAAACAAATAACACCGTTTCTTGGGGTGCTGTTTATTGGCAGTACTTTGAACAACTAGACAAAATCACTGAATTCGAAGAAACTCCTTTAACAATAAACAAAAAGTTATTTGTTCAACGCCGTAATGGAAATAAACCAGTGATTGTTCCACTTAAGAAAGATGGAAACCTAGCTGTTGGCGATAAAGTTACTGTGAGAATCGAAATACGAGTAGATCGCGACATGGAATATGTACACTTGAAAGATATGCGTGCAAGTTGTTTCGAACCGGTTGATTACCTTTCAGGATATCGTTATAGTGCAGGACTTGGATATTACCAAGGAATTAAAGATGCTTCTATGAATTTCTTTATCGACTATCTACGTAAAGGCACATATGTTTTCGAATACGACCTCATCGTTGCTCAGAAAGGAGACTTCTCAAATGGTATAACTACAATGCAATGTATGTATGCACCTGAGTTTACAAGTCACTCTGAAGGAGTAAGGGTTCTCGTAAAATAAATTTTAGCAATTAAAGAAATCAGTGGAAGAAAATTCTTCACTGATTTCTTTAACACATTATTGCAATTCCCAAGGGAATCTTAAAACCATTAAAACTTAAATTATATGAATACAATGTTTATAAAAGTCACACTTGTCTTGTCATCTCTATTTATATTGAACCCAATGGCAATTTTGAATAAAGTTAATTCTGAGCCTGATAAATATGAAAGACTATGGCAAAAAGTTGATAACTTTGAACAAGATGCCCTACCTCAATCGGCATTGCAGACTGTTGATAGTATTTTTCAATATGCTGTAACAGATGGTAATGAGGCACAAATAGTAAAATCAACTATTTATCGTCTAAAATATACAAGTCTACTCGAAGAAGATGGTTTTGAAAACTCTATTGTTAATTTAGAAACACAAGTTTTAAAACAAGAAGGCATTCCAAAAGCCATGATGCATTTGCTTTTAGCAACAATGTATTCCACGTATTATTCTAATAATTATTATTTAATAAATCAAAGATCAGTAACATTTAACTTTGAACTAAACGATCTCAAAACTTGGGATAAAACACGATTTCAAGATCAAATAATAAAGAATTATAATCTCGCGATGGATAATTCACTAAAAGAAGCTGAATTGGATGATTATGTTGACATTATTGATTATGCCAAAGAATCACATGTTTTATTTCCAACCTTGTATGATTTTGTAGCTTATACTGCATCCTCAGCATTATCAAACAACTATTACTATTATTATTACTATGGTTACGCAAGCCCTCAATCTGATAATATAACCGAAAGTGCATATCTAAATAATGTTTCAGATTTTGTAAAATTACCAATTGATGCCGATAGCTTATCATATAATTATACAGCAATTAAAATTTATCAAAATTGGTTAAAATTCAGATTGTCAGATACTGAAAATTTAGAAGCTTTAATATATACTGATATTAAAAGACTATCTTTTGTTAGAAACAACCTTGCGTCTTCAAACAAAGATTCATTGTGGGAATCAAATATTTTTAATCAATTAGAAAAATATCGTAAAAATCCTGAATCTACAATGCTTGTTTTTGAACTTGCAAATTCATATTATCTGCTTGGAAGTTCCTATGTTTATACAGATTCCACAAAATTAAAATATAAAAACTATAACATTAAGGCAGTAGCACTACTTGATGATGTATTGAAACTATTTCCGGAGTCTTGTTATTCTCCTGAGTGTAAAAATCTGAAAGACTTAATTGAACGTGAATATTATTCTTTTGAAACCGAGAATATTGTCAGTCCAAATAAAGCTTTCCCAATCAGGATATCTTATCATAATACAGAAAAAGTTTATATGACAATTTTATATTGTGACTATGATAAATATCTTGATACAGACCAATACTACTACGACGATACAAATTTTAAAGAATTACTTAAGATTTCAAAAAAAGTTGTAGATGCAAAATTAATTGAATTACCAAAAACAACAGATTTGAATAATCACACTACTGAATATCTAGTCGATGGATTAGAAAAAGGATTCTATGCAATATTCCTTCATTCAAAACCTAATTTTACAGTTAACAAGAACTATCTTGCTTATGCCGATTTATTTGTTTCAGACATTTCATTAACATACAACGAGGATTACTATGAGAACAGTGGATATTATGTTTTTGATAGAAATACAGGCAAACCAATTGTTAATGCGAAAGTTGATGCATATATTAACGAGTACAGTTATATTAAGAGAAAATATGTGTACAATAAAATCACGACTGAATTCACCGATAAAAATGGTTTTGTAGCTTTAACTAAAACAAATAAAGATGATTATTATGATTTGCGAATTGATGCAAGCAAAGACGGTAATTTTGTTTCAGAAAACACATACAACTATGATTATTACGATTACGAAGATGAAGTAGAAACTGTAATTAATTTCTTTACAGATCGCGCAATATATCGTCCAGGTCAGCAAATAAATTTTAAAGGCATTTGTATTGATCAAAAGGGAGAAAACAATAAGATAAAACCAAACTACTCGACAAGAGTATCTTTATATGATGTAAACTATCAGGAGCTTGCCTTTTTCGATGTTAAAACCAATGAATATGGTAGCTTTTCAGAGACTTTTGACATTCCTCTCGGAGTATTAACGGGTAATTTCACAATCTCATGCGATGAAGGTAGCCAATATGTAAGAGTAGAAGAGTATAAACGCCCCATGTTCGAAATCGAGATGTTGCCAATTGAGGGAGAATATCGTATTAATGATAGCGTTTATGCAAAGGGGACAGCAATGTCTTATGCAGGCACACCACTTACTGACACAAAAGTTAAATATACTATTAATCGTAATCCATTATGGTGGGGATATTATAGAGGGGGTAGCTTTACTCAGAAAGAAATAGCATTTGGTGAAACCGATATTGATGATAATGGTAAATTCAAAATAGGATTTAAAGCTATTGCCGAAGATTTTGGTGAAATGAACGATTATGTTTACTACTTCTACACAGTTAATGTTTCAGTTACTGATCTTAGTGGCGAAACCCAAACTAATTCAACAATGGTTTATGTTTCAAATAAAGGCTTAGTTCTTTCTCAAAATTTGTACAATACAATCTTAAGAGAAAATCTGGATAGCATAGAAATATATTCTAATAACGTATCAGGAAATTTTGTTCCGGCAAATGTGGAGATAAAAATATATAAACTAAAAGACCCAAATATATTACTTGCTGAAATGCCTTGGGCATCAGTTAATAAAAAGATGTATACTAAAGAAGAATGGTACAAAGCTTATCCGGGATATGAATATGCAGATGAATCCAATTACTCAACTTGGCAATCAGGAGAGAAAGTGTTTGCTAAATTGGTTAATACAGGAAATAATAAAAAAGCCGAGCTAACAAATGTCAAGAAATGGGATTCAGGAGCTTATAGAGTTGTGCTTAAATCAAAAGACAAATGGGGAAATAAAATTGAGAATTCCTCGGAATTTGTCTTGTATTCGACAGATAGTGATAAAATGCCTTATACTGCAACATCGTTCTTTGCAAGTGATAAAGTTTTTGCCTCACCTGGTGAAACCGTTTCGTTATTCGTTGGATCTTCATATAAAGATGTTTACGTTCTTTATGAACTTGAGGTAAAAGGAAAACCATTAAAAAAAGAGATTATAAAATTAAACTCTCAGGTTAAAAAGATAGACATTCTAATTCATGAATCTCACCGAGGTGGGATATCAGCAAACTTTATGTTTATTAAAGATGGCCGCATTTATAGTTACTGCAACAATATTAGTGTTGGTTGGGATAATAAGGAACTTGATTTGGAATTTATTACATTCCGTGATAAGACACTACCAGGTTCAAAAGAAGAGTGGAAAATAAAAATAACGGATAACACTGGAAATCCTGCTGGTGCAGAATTCTTAGCATCAATGTATGATGCCTCCTTAGATGCTTTTGCTAAGAATTCGTGGTATTGGTCAATCCTACCCTATTATTCCTCTTATTCAAACTGGGCACAAACTAGTTTTAGTTATTCCAGTTCAAACCAAACGTATGATAACTTTTATCCGGCAGGTGTTTCAAAAAATGTTTATTCTCCTAATTTAAAAATGTTTGGTTTTTATTATCAGAATTCAAATTATTATGATTATTATGATAATGACAGAAATGGCAACTATTATGGCGTTATAAATACAGCAACTGGGGCATCTCAGGTTATGATGGACCAAACAGTAGTTTTTAAGTCGATGACGAAGGAGAAAAATGGTGAAGCGCTTATGCCAGAAATGGATATAGCTGGTAAAGCAGATTATTTTACATCTGTCACTGATAAGAAACAAAGTGAGGATTCTAGGTTAGTAACAAGAGGTGCAGGCAAGATTGGAGATCCAAATGTTCAAATTCGCAAAAACTTTAACGAAACAGCCTTTTTCTATCCAAATCTCGTTACAGATGCAAATGGAGAAATTCTTATTAGTTTCACAATGCCCGAAAGCTTAACAAGATGGAATTTTATGGGTTTTGCTCATACAAAAGATTTAAAAATGGGACAAATCTCGAAGGAGCTTGTTACTCAAAAAGAACTCATGGTAATGCCTAATCTTCCAAGATTTTTTAGAGAAAACGACAAAATGACATTGTCAACTAAAATTAATAATGTTTCGGAAGATATTATTGAAGGTACTGCCACAATTGAATTTTTCGACCCTGTAACTCAAAACAATTTGAATTCTTTATTTCTTGGCAGAAAATCAAATGAACAGAAAATTAGCATCGAGAAAGGGAAAAACATAGCAATCAATTGGGATGTTGCAATACCTGAAGGACTAAGTGCCGTTGGTGTAAGAATTGTCGCTGTTGGAAAAAAACACTCTGATGGAGAAGAAAAAGTTATTCCGATCCTTACAAACCGTATGTTAGTAACTGAAACTATGCCTTTACCTGTTCATAAAGCTGGAACTACCAGTTTCACAATGAAAAAACTCAAAATAAATAAATCTACAACTTTAAAACATTATAAATATACACTTGAGTTTACAAACAACCCTGCATGGTATGCAGTTCAAGCTTTGCCATACATCATGGAATATCCATATGAATGTGCAGAACAAACATTCTCTCGCTATTATGCAAATATTCTTGCAACTCACATTGCGAACTCTGATCCAAAAATTAAGAGGGTTTTCGATATTTGGAAAAACACTCCTTCCTCCGATGCTTTATTATCTAATTTAGATAAGAATCAGGAATTAAAAGCTCTTTTGCTTGAAGAGACTCCATGGGTGCTCGAAGCACAAGATGAAAATGAAAGAAAACACAGAATAGGATTACTGTTCGATTTAAATCGTATGAGCAATGAAAGCTCTGCTGCTTTGAAAAAACTTGAAGATCAACAAAAGTACAATGGAGGTTGGGCTTGGTTTAAAGGAATGCCTGAAAGTTGGTACATAACTCAGTATATAGTTTGTGGATTAGGACATTTAGATAATCTAGGAGTTACTGAAGTTAAATCTAACAATAAAACATGGAATATGACAACCAAGGCCATTAAGTTTATTGATGGAGAGATGGCACAATCCTATAAAGATTTGAATAAATACTGTGACGCAGATTGTTTAGCAAAAGATCATATTGATTATATGCAAATACAATATTTGTACGCAAGGTCTTACTTTATTGATGAAGTCCCAATTGATAAAAAAACTCAAGAAGCATTTGATTATTACAAAAGACAAGCTCAGAAATACTGGAAGAATAAAAGTTTCTACATGCAAGGGATGATATCATTAGCACTCTACAGATATGATGATAAGATTATTCCCGCAAAAATTGTAGCTTCATTAAAAGAATATGCAATTCACAATGATGAAATGGGAATGTATTGGAAAAGTGATAGAGGTTACTATTGGTACCAGGCTCCAATTGAAACTCAAGCATTGTTAATTGAAATGTTTGATGAAGTTGCAAACGATCAAGAGTCTGTAGAGGAAATGAAAGTTTGGCTATTAAAACAAAAACAAACTCAGGATTGGAAAACGACAACTGCAACAGCTGAGGCAATTTATGCATTATTACTACGCGGGACTAATTTGCTTTCTGATGATTCTATGG
Organism: uncultured Bacteroidales bacterium; assembly: GCA_964622935.1. GTDB lineage: Bacteria > Bacteroidota > Bacteroidia > Bacteroidales > ML635J-15 > Bact-19. Next base: position 12,830 of record CAZUQY010000022.1, read on the forward strand.
CTACAATTCAGATAGGTAATATGAAAATTGATCCTACAAACGACCCGGAAATTAAAACAGAAGCAGGTACAGGTTACTTTAAAAAATCATGGGATGGCTCTCAGGTTCTGCCAAGTTGGGGTGATGTAAAAGTCACAAAAACATCAAACACAGTATCATGGGGCGCAGTTTACTGGCAATATTTTGAGCAACTTGATAAGATTACCGAATTTGAGGAAACACCACTCACAATAAACAAAAAGCTATTTGTCGAAAGACGCGTAGGAGTAAAACCTGTGATTGTACCTCTTGAAAAAGATGCAAATTTAATTGTAGGAGATAAGGTAACAGTAAGAATCGAAATTCGTGTTGATAGAGATATGGAGTATGTTCATTTAAAAGATATGCGAGCAAGTTGTTTCGAGCCTGTTGATTATTTATCAGGTTATCGTTATAGTGCTGGGCTAGGTTATTATCAAGCTATAAAAGATGCTTCTATGAATTTCTTTATCGATTATTTACGTAAAGGAACTTATGTTTTTGAATATGAATTGATAGTCGCACAAAAAGGAGATTTCTCTAACGGCATTACAACTATGCAATGTATGTATGCACCTGAATTTACAAGTCATTCTGAAGGCGTTAGAGTGCAGGTTAAATAATTATAAGAAAAGCAGTTACATAGTAGCTGCTTTTTTTATATATTTGCTATTCACTAAGCATGGAATTATGAAAAAGGGATTAATTTTTATTTTCATTGTGACATCAACTTATTTGTTTTCACAGTCAACATTTGTCTCTGTCGGGATATCAAATTCAACTTTTCAAAACAAAAATATCAATAAAATATTTGAACGATATAATGACAATGGGTTAGGCAATTTTGAGCCTTATAACAATATTTATGGTCCTGTTTTTAGTTTTGATTTCAGAGATGATGGCAAAATGGCTAGTATGGGATACTCTAGAAGAAGGAAAGATATTACAGCAGAATTTAATGACTCCTTAAACGTCAACCATACTTACACATGTCACTCTAGGTATGGGTATTGGTTCGTTAACTACTATTGGCATGTTGTAGATAATGACAGATTTAAAATGGGTCCTGGAATGGGGGCTGCTTTTTCATATTATATGTTTCAGAAATCTGGAATTATAGGTGATCGAGAATATGACCCATATAATATTATTACTGAAACCCATTTCTTAACATCAATTCTTTTTAACATGAGCATATATATGGGAGAACATATATCTCTAAATATACAACCACATTTTCAAGTTCCATTTTTATTTAACACAATAGTAAATTATGGCGCTCTTGAGAACGATATCAATCCAACATATGTAATTCCCGACGACCAGCTAGATTCATACAATGAATGGCATTGGAATTTTGGCATAACAGTTTCCTTATCTATTGGTGGAGAATAAACAATTGAAATTCAGCAACTAAAATTGAAAATTTTACCCTAATATTAACTGAATTAGAGCCCATATCATAATAAAATCAATAATGTCTTATTGCTAATTGATGAAATTATTCTAATTTTGAGTAAAATTATTAATTATGAGAACACATATTATTAGAGTTTTATTGACTGTCACTATTATTAGCACATTCATTGCCTGTAACAACTCAGGCACAAAATCTAATAACAATCAAATAAAGGAAAAGAATCAAACACATGAGAATGATTATGAGGGTGATAAATTAGTTGTTACTGATAAAATAATGTACGATGTTACAATCGTGAACGAAGTAATTGGAAATAGATCAAAGAATAGTCCTGATTGGTTTTGGGAAAACCTCCCCACTCCTGACGCTGATAATTTTATTAAGAATTTACTCCTAGATGCCATCAGTGGTAAACTTAAAACATATTATTATGATATGACAGGTGATTACGAAAGTTTTGATGAAATACCTACATCAGAACTCAAAGGCTATATGGATAACATTCTCACATATGAATATGAATCTGTTGATACAACGGTAAAAAGATACAAACCTGAAATTATAAATATTCCATTAGATTATCGCAATGTTAAGAAACTTCGTTTTCTTGAAGAATGGTTTGTTGCTGATGGTGTTTTTCACAAAAGAGTGATTGCAATTGCACCATATTTCACAATAGAACATCCAGACATGGAGCCAATCAATGCTGTCTATTTTTGGATAATGATAAATCAGCAGTAATTATGGAAGATTTTAGCATCATATATCAAAAGGAATCCATTGAATTCGTTACAGTAGCAAAAGAATATCTGGCGTTCATGGAAGCTGCCAAAAACATGTCAAATAATGAATTTATTGATACTAGCGTTAAACTGCTTCCACTACTCTACCTTAAAGGTGTAATGATTCCGACAATCGAAGATTACAACGAAGATTTTGTAGAAAAATTCGTTGATGAATCAACTTGGTCGTTTATCCAACAAGCTGCAGCAGCAAAATTAGGCGAAGATGATGAATATGTCCAAATTCAAGACATAAGTGTTGTTAACAGCATGGATTATCTTAATGTAGGACTTTCCGAATTATTTGCCGATCTTTATCAAGAAATGGGGGATCTAATTGGAGCATATAGAACCGCTCAAGAAGAAATAATGCAGGCAGCTTTATTTTATTGCAAGCAAAACTTTTCTGCATATTGGGGAATAAGGGGATTAATACTAATGCAAAATATACACAAAATTAAATTTAACACAGTAGAAGATTTACAAGATTGAGTTTTATAAAGAACATAAATAACGAAGAAATACAGCTATTACCATTATTTTCATATTCTGGTGAAGTTGTGATTATTGATTCTAAAGAATCCTATAAAAGAATTATCCCAGAGATATTTCTAGAAAAAACTTGGGGTTTCGACACTGAAACAAAACCATGTTTCAAAAAAGGTGTAGCTAATAAACAATCAGTCTCTTTACTTCAGCTTAGTAGTGCTAAAAAAACATATCTTTTCAGACTTAACAAATATGGCCTGCAAAAAGAAATCATCACTCTCCTATCTGACCCTCGATTTATCAAAATTGGAGTTTCTATACGTGATGACATCAAAGCTCTGCAAAAGTTAAAAGCATTTAAAGCAGCTGGCTTTATTGAATTACAGGAAATAGTTAAAATATATAAAATTGAAGATTCCAGCTTAAAAAAACTAGCAGCAATAGTTTTGGAGCTAAGAATATCAAAAGCTCAGCAATTAAGTAACTGGGAAGCTGATCAGCTTAAAGAAAAACAGATCAAATATGCTGCAACAGATTCCTGGATAAGTCGAGAAATATATTTAGAACTATTAAACTCAGAAAGAATATGATATCCACCGAATATTTTCACAGAGTACTTTATGCAGATACCGATGCAATGGGTGTGATGTACTATGCCAACTATTTAAGAGTTTATGAAGCTGCTCGAGGAGATTTTATAAGAAAATTAGGCTTATCTCTTAGTGAGATGGAGCAAAAAGGGATTATTTGCCCTGCTATTAATGTAAACATAGAATATCACAAATTTGCAAAATTTGACCAAGAAGTAAAAGTCATCTCAACAGTTAAAGAATTACCACTTGTGAAACTAGAGTTTATTCAAGAAATGTATGCTCCTGATGATAGTCTTGTAAATCGTGCAATAGTTCGCCTTGGATTTATTGACAGTCAAAGATCTAAAGCTATAAGATGCCCTGCTTGGATATTGGAGCTTTTTAAATCACAGTTCTAAAAAATATTTAATCTTTTACATATTGTAGTGTACTTTTTTAATAAATTGCACGTTATTGTCATTTGAAAATACAAAGGTTTATGACTAAATTTAAAGGGTTATTGTTGATTCTAATTAGCCTGTTCTTTATTACTTCTGTTACTGGACAGAAGTACACTATTAGTGGTTATGTTCAGGATATGCGTTCGGGCGAAAAGGTTATTTCCGCTAATGTGTACGATATGCGAACAAAACAAGGCACAATCACAAACGATTATGGTTTTTTTAGCTTAACTCTTGATAAAGACTCAATTGATTTATCTGTTACTTTTGTTGGATATGCAGGCTATTCAGTAAGTTTTTATTTGGATAAAGATATAAGTTTAAAA
>CAZUQY010000023.1:0-16882 GCA_964622935.1 uncultured Bacteroidales bacterium
ATCATCCAAATAAGCTTATGACAAACAGGCTTTGTTTATTTCATCAAGTAACAGGCTGCAATAAGAAAATATTTGATGATGATTGCGTTACAAATTGTAAAAAGTTAGCATCTATTACAAACCTAAACGGAAACAAATTTATTATTGAAAAGTCTAATGGTAATTTCAATTGCTTATACAATGAATTCAATTATCTAAATACTGATATTGTTAAGGAAATTCCAGATGTGTTTTCAAGCTTTTTAATTGATTTAAGAGATATTAAAACTGAAACAAAGATTAAAGTCGATAAACCTGAAATTGTTATTCTTTTTAAACGATTCTTAGATGGTGAGGTGGATTCAGAAAGTGAAATCTATGAGAGTATCCTAAATACAACAAACGAACAGTATAAGAGGGGGATATAGCAGTTCATCTGTTTATTTGTTTAACTGTTTAACTGTTTATCTGTTTTCAGTTTTTAAGTTTCTCAGTTTGTGGTTTATTGAATATTGATTGTTGTTTATTGTTATTTGCATTTATGCTTTTATCTTTACAACATGAATTTCTTGCACATTAAAAACGCATCAGAAAACTATCTGAAAAATGTAAGCTTGGACATTCCTCACAACAAACTTATTGTTGTTACTGGTATATCAGGAAGTGGGAAGTCAAGTTTGATTTATGATGTGATTGCAACTGAAGGAATGCGTTTGTTTTATGACCATTTTTTAAGTTCCGGTCGCAGTGCAGGAATGAAAACCAAGAAACCTAAAGTTGAACTTATTGATGGCTTAAGACCAGTTGTTGTGGTTAATCAGAACTCTGTCGTTAGAAATAATCGAAGTACTGTAGGAACATTAACTGAGATTTACGATTTTCTACGTTTACTTTTTGCAAGACGAGCTAATTCAGAGATTTCAGAGATTCTCCAAAACAAAAGTTTATTTTCATTTAATACACAACCTGGACAATGCCCACACTGTAAAGGTTTAGGTGTTTTAGATAAAATTAGTCCTGATTTTATTGTTGGAGATGAAAATAAATCCTTGCGAGAGGGAGCACTAATTCTTACTACGCCAAATAATTATATTGTCTATTCTCAGGTTACTATGGACGAGCTACAAAAAGTTTGCTTGGCCGAAGGTTTTAGTGTTGATACAGCTTGGAAAGATTTAACAATAGAACAGCAAAATGTTATTTGGTATGGATCAGAAAAAGTAAAAGTTCTATTTGGTAAGCATACTCTTGAATCCAGATTAAAATGGACAGGAATGGTTGCTAAGCCACGTGACGAAGATTTTTACAAAGGCATTATAAATGTAATGGATGAGATTTTGCGTCGTGATAGAAATTCGAACATTCTTCGTTTTGCAAATTCAGTAAAATGTCATCATTGTAATGGAACTCGTTTGAACGAAACAGCTCTATCTTTTTATTGGAAGAGTAAAAATATTGCAGACTTCATTAAAATGACAATCGATGAATTACATTTATTCTTTTCTGATATAAATGAACTTGATGCTGCAGAGAAAGAAATTGCAAGTGCAATTGTTGGTAAAACTAATGTTTTAAGAGATCTTGGACTTGGATATCTTCAATTAGATAGAGAGTCTCCATCATTGTCTGGTGGCGAATCACAACGAATAAAACTTGCTAATCAGGTTACAGGTAATTTGCAGAATGTTTTATACATACTTGATGAGCCAGGCTCTGGCTTGCATCCTTCAGAACAACAAAAACTCTTAAAAGTACTCAGACTTTTAGTTTCATCAGGGAATACTGTGATAATGACAGGTCACGATGAGAGTATTATTCCTTTAGTTGATCATATTATCGATATTGGACCTGGAGCTGCTAATCAAGGTGGAGAGATTATCTATAATGGCAGTGTTAAAGAGTTTCTAAAGGAAGCACCTAGTGAAAGTATCACTGCAAAATATCTTAATGATAATAGAAAAGACTTTCTGACTGAATCTCAAGTTAATGCAGATATTTTTGTCAAGAATCTGCGAAAAAATAATTTGAAAAATATTGATGTTGAATTATGTTCAGGTGCTTTGAATATTGTTACTGGTGTTTCAGGTGCAGGTAAGTCAAGTTTGATAGCTAATCTTATTGAGAAACTTCAATCTGGAGAAGTGGGAAATAAGTTTTCACGTATAAATCACATTGATCAAAAGCCAATAGGGCGATCACCAAAAAGTAATCCTGCTACATATACCGGGTTGTCTAACCACATACGCGACTTGATGGCTTCATTGCCTCAGGCAAAAGACTTGAATCTTACAAAATCTCATTTCTCGTTTGTAGCAAAAGGAGGACGTTGCGAGGAGTGTTCTGGAGCTGGTTATATTCAGGTAGGTATGCACTTTTTAGGTAATGTCGAAGTCGTTTGCGAAAAGTGTAATGGCAAAAGATTTACTGATACGGTTCTAGAGGTTCAATATAATGGTAAGACTATTTATGAGATTCTTGAATTAACTGTTGATCAAGCTCATGAACATTTCAAAGATGAAAAGAAAATCTTAAGATATACAGAATGGCTTAAAAAGCTTGGACTAGGATATTTAAAACTTGGTCAAAGTAGTACAACTTTATCGGGAGGTGAGGCACAACGGATTAAACTGGCAACTGCATTGGTTAAAAATTCGGGTAAAAATTGTCTTTATGTTCTTGATGAGCCTGCAACAGGTTTACATGCTTCAGATACAGAGATGCTAATTGAAGCACTGCAAAATCTCTGTAAGAATTCGCATACTGTGTTGTGTTCATCTCATGAGCCTCGATTTATTGCAAGAGCAGATTATATTGTCGATTTAGGTCCTGGTAGTGGGGCAGAAGGTGGCGAACTTGTTTTTAATGGAAAACTAATTGATATATTAAATCGAAAAGATTCGTTGACAGCTTTTGCCTTAAATAGATTCCTAAATAATGATATTGTCTATGATATTAATGATAAAAACTATTTAAATACATCATTAGATAGTATTGAATTTGAAGATATCAGTACAAATAATTTAAAGAATATTAATTTCTCAGTCCCGCATAATTCTATTGCTATGGTATGTGGTGTCTCAGGAAGTGGAAAATCATCACTCATATTTGATACTGTCTATTCAGAATGCAAGCGACGACAATTGGACGGAATGTCTGGTTATATCAGACAGTTTATTGGCAAAGAAGGCAAGCCGGAGTTCGGTTCAGCCAAAGGTTTAGTTCCTGCAGTTGCTCTAAAGAAGAAATCGGCAGGACATAATCCACGTTCAACAATTGGAACTTACACTGGCTTATATGATTTATACAGACTACTATTTAGCCGGAGCTCTACGAAAGACGGTCGAAAGTCAACTCTTTTGTCAAATGCATTTAGTTTTAATCATGAGGATGGCGCATGCCCAGTTTGTAATGGCTTAGGTTTTATCAATGTCGCAGATCCTGAGAAGTTTGTATCTGACCCTTCTAAATCTATTATGGATGGAGCAATGAATGGCTCAAAACAAGGCAAATTCTATGGTAATCCTGATGATAGATTTGTTGCAATTCTTGACACTGTTGGTAAGGCAAATAGAATTGACTATTCCCTAGCTTGGAGTCAACTTGATGATACAGCAAAAGAGATTGCAATGTACGGATGTGGCAGCGAAGAATTTGATGTCAAGTGGAATTATAAGCGTGGAAGTGTATCTGGATTATATGAAATGAAATCTGTTTGGATTGGTTTTGTTGGACTGATTACAGATGAATATGACAGAAAGCACACAGATAAAAGAGGAGAGGGCATGCTGTCGATTATGAAGAGTGAAACATGTGCAAACTGTAATTCATATCGAGTTAAACCCGAAATTCTCAAGTATTTGATAAATGATTCTAATATTGGACAACTTACAAATCTATCCGCTAATAAAGCAATCGATTGGTTTGAGAATAATGAGTTTGATGCTGTTTCTCAAAGAATAATCACTCAAATTGTTCAAATTCTAAATGCATTAATTAAATCAGGAATAGGATATTTACCAATCGATAGAATTACTTCTACATTATCTGGTGGAGAGTTTCAGCGTTTACAAATTGCAGGTTTATTAAAATCCTCCCTTACTGGAATTTTATATGTTCTGGATGAGCCTTCTTTCGGACTTGGAAAGCATGATATTGAAAAAATCTCATATATTATTAAAGACTTGAGAAATAAAGGTAATACTATTTTAATGAATGATCATTCTCAAGAAATATTAAAACTTGCTGACCAGATCTCTGTAATGGGTCCAGCTGCTGGTAAATATGGAGGTGAGATTAAAAATAATATTGACAAACAAGGTTATATCCGTAGTTTGAATAATACTCCTAAAATTGAGTTTAATTATTCAAAGAAATCTGTACCAGCATTAGTGTTAAAGTCTGCAAATGCTAATAACTTGGATAATGTCAATGTAGAATTCCATGATTCTGCTTTTAATGTAATAACAGGAAATAGTGGTAGTGGAAAAACAAGCTTACTGGAATATGTAATTTACGATTCATTGAGAAGTGGCAGGACTGTGAACTGTGAGAAAATTAATGTGAATGATAATATTTCACAAATTATATTCACAGGTCAAGATATAATTAACTCCTCGGTAATGTCTATTCCTGCAACTCGATTAGATATTTTTGATTTTATTAGAGAATTGTTTGCTAAAACTGAGGATGCAAAACAATTGGGATTTAAAGCTTCACACTTTACTTACCATTCAAAGTTTGGTCAATGTCCAGATTGTAAAGGAACTGGAATTCATAAAACATCTATGGATTATTGGAGCGATTCCGAAGTGATTTGTGAAACTTGTGATGGTAAAAGATATAATCCCCAAGTGTTAAAGACAAAACTGGACGGTCTTAGCATTTCTGATGTTTTGAACCTTAGCTTCAAAGATGTTAAATCTTGGTTAGAGAATTTGGACAATGTAAACTTAAAAGACAAAGTTGCTTCTGTTTTTGAGCTTGTTGGAAAAACCGGGATTGATTACATCAGCTTGGGACAGTCATTAAATACTCTTTCTACTGGTGAGCTACAGGCAATTAAATTGGTGTCCGAGTTAAGTTCTCTTAAACAAAAGGCCCTTATTTTACTCGATGAACCGACAGGAGGATTACACCCAAATGATAAAATTCGCATGCTCAATCTTTTTAAAGAATTGCTTAATTCTGGGCATACAATTATTTGTGCAACACACGATCAAATGCTAATTGAATTTGCATCGCGAATTATTGACTTAGATAAAATATAGAAGTGAGAAAAAATATAAGATAAATTTTGTATATTTGAATAAAATATTTAACTATGAAATCAAAAATATCCTTACTAGTAGTTTTAATTATTCTATTATTTTCATGTAATAATCCATCCGAATCTGAAGGACAAAAGGATGAAAAAATAGAAACAGAAGTGAAAATTAAAACCGATTTGGAAAAACAAGATTTGAAAGGTGATGTCATTTCTGTTAATGAGATAATTTATTATGCAAAATCTGATAATTCGGATGAGCTTGGAGATTTATATAATAGATATTATAAGGAATTTGATAAAAATGGTTTTATGACTAGTTTGGAAAGTTATGGTTCAGAAGATTATTTAATTAGAAAATCGCTTAATTTTTCTGATAATAATGGATTGATAACTGAATCTGAAATCTATGATCAAGATAATGAGCTTATAAATAGAGAATTATATAAGTATGATGATAAGGGGAATTTAGTGCAGGTTTCTGTTAAGGATCCAAATGGAGATAATGGGTACATTAGGTATTATAAATCAGATTCTGACGGAAATGTTATTAGTATAAGTACTCGATATGGGGAAAATGATGAGGAACATTTTAAATCAAGCTTTAAGTACAATAATAAAGGATATAGAGTGGAAGCTGTTTATGAAGATAATTCCAGTGATTATAACAGAAAATACTACTATGAATTTGACGAAAATGGTCTTCAAAATAAAACAACATCATATACTGAGAATGATGAGTTAATAAAAGAAGTTAGCCATGAATATAGTTTTGATGATAGCGGAAACTGGATTAAGCAATTAGGAAAAGATAGAGGTCGTTCAGACTATATCACAATACGAGAAATTGAATATAAGTAAAGTCGAAAAGTGAACTAGAGTGGATTTGTGAATTATAGTTTTATTGTTTGAACTCTATCTGGACCAACTGACAAATAATCTATTTTAACGCTTGTTTCTTTCTCAATGTAATCAAGATATGAAATCAGCTCAGCTGGTAGTTCGGCTTTAGTTTTACAATTAGTGATATCTGTTTTCCAGCCTTGAATTTCTTTGTAAACGGGTTTAATGTCATCATTCATTTCATAGGGAACATAATCGATAATTTTGCCGTCAATTTCATATCCTGTTGCAACTTTAATTTTGTCGAAACCAGTCATAACATCAGCTTTAGTAATTATAAGACTTGTTACACCATTTAGCATAATAGAATATTTAAGAGCAACCATATCTAACCATCCGCAACGACGAGGACGTCCAGTTGTAGAACCAAATTCGTGACCGTTATCGCGCAAAGTTTGACCGTCTTTATCATGTAATTCTGTTGGGAAAGGGCCACTTCCTACACGAGTGCAATAAGCTTTACAAATTCCTAATACATTGCCAACTTTATGTGGTGCAACACCAAGACCTGTGCAAACACCTGATGTAGTTGTATTTGAGCTAGTTACAAAAGGGTAGGAGCCAAAGTCAATATCAAGTAATGAACCTTGAGCGCCTTCTGCTAAAATGCTTTTGCCTTCATTTAGCGAATCGTTTATGTACTTCTCAGAATCAATAAATTTGAATTCTTTGAGATAATCGAGTGCTTCGAACCACAAAGTTTCGTATTCTTCGTTTGTTTCTGTAAAACCGTAACCAGCAAAAATTCTTTCGTGATGAGCTTTAGAGCATAGATACTTTTCATTAAACTTGTCACCGAAAATGTCGCCTGCTCGCAATCCAATTCTTGCAGTTTTATCAGTATAAGCAGGTCCAATTCCTTTTAAAGTTGAGCCAATTTTTTTGTCGCCTTTTTGTTCTTCGTAAGCTTTGTCTAATAGCCTGTGAGTAGGCATTATCAATTGAGCCTTTTTACTTATAAATAAGTTCTCTCTAAGATTAGCACCTATCTTTTCGGCTTTAATAATTTCATCTTTTAAAATAACAGGATCTATAACAACTCCATTACCTATTACATTGATTTTATCTGGATGAAAAATTCCAGAAGGAATTGTGTGTAAGACATGTTTTATGTTGTTAAATTCCAGAGTGTGGCCTGCATTTGGGCCACCTTGAAACCTAGCAATTATATCGTAAATAGGAGTAAGAACGTCAACGATTTTCCCTTTTCCTTCGTCTCCCCATTGTAATCCTAACAAAACATCTATCTTCATTTTTAATCAGTTTTTTTGTTCAAATTTGCGCATAGTTTCCATTTAAAAATTAATTTGTTTAATTTTTAAGGCAGATTATACTTTAACTACTTATTATTGTTTTTTTTGTTTACACTCACTACAAATTCCATGAAAATATAGGGAATGGTGAGTAATCTCAAAATTGTTTGCTTTTGCAACAGTTTTTTCAATCTCTGAGATTCGTGGATCGCAGAATTCGATTACTTTACCACAATCTGAACAAATCATATGATCATGTTGTATGCATGCATATGCTTTCTCATAAGTGCTCATATTTTTACCAAATTGGTGCTTTGTAACAAGCCCGGCATCAAGTAAAATGTCAATATTGTTATAAAGTGTAGCACGACTTACACGATAGTTTTTGTTTTTCATTGAAATATAAAGACTCTCAATATCGAAATGACCGCTTCTTGTGTATATCTCATCTAAAATAGCAAAGCGCTCAGGAGTCTTACGTAAACCTTTCCTTTCAAGGTATTCAATTAAAATATTCCTAACAGGAAAACTATATTCTTTTACATCCATTGTATCAAATATTATTTTAGACTAAATTAAAATAAATAAAATTATTGAGCAAAAAAAAAGTGTAAATTTTATTAACAGTTTATCAGTTTATCGATTCATCAGTTCATCCGAATTCCACACTTGTTCCTTGTTTATTGAATTTTGAATCTTGTACCTTGTTTCTTGGCTTTTGTTCCTTGAATATTGTTTATTGAATATTGATTATTGTTTTATCTTTTTAGAAAGATTAAAAATCGCTATCCCACCACTAACTGAAACATTTAATGAGTGTTTTGTGCCGAACTGTGGAATCTCGAGGCAGTGGTCTGACAAATCAATTACAGCTTGATCTACACCTTTAACTTCGTTACCTAGAATGAGTGCAATTTTTTGATTGGATGAAACTTGAAAATCATCAATTTGAGTACTTCCTTCTGCAATCTCAAGTGACGCAATTGTAAAACCTTCTGTTTTTAATTGTTTGACAGCATCAATAGTATTTTCAAAATAGGTCCAAGTAACCGTGTCAGTTGCGCCAAGAGCAGTTTTATGAATATCTCTATGAGGAGGAGTTCCGGTTATACCACAAAGGTATATTGCTTCGCAAGCAAACGCATCGCAAGTCCTGAATATCGCTCCAGTATTATGGTGAGATCTAATGTTGTCAAGCACTACAATTAGAGGAGTTTTTTTAAGTTTTTCGAACTCTTGGTTGCTTAGTCGTGGTATTTCAGTAATTGGTAATTTTCTCATCTTAGGAATTGATTTTTATTGCCAGCCAAGACATTAAAGCAGATGATTCTTTTAGGGCTTTTTCGTCAAGATCAAATTTTGGATTGTGAAGACTCACATTTCCTTTTCCGTTCCCCATTACACCAAAACGGTAAAATACTGATGGAATAGCTCGTGAATAATATGAAAAATCTTCAGCAGTCATCCTAATCTCAAGTTTCCCTATGTTCTCGTGATTGATAAATTCTTTAGCTGCTTCAATTACTGATTTTGTGAGGTCTTCGTCATTTATTAAACTAGGATAACCATGACATATTTTGAATTCAGCAGTACATTGATATTCCTCTGCGCATTTGTCAGCGAGTATTTTTAATTTTTCTTTTATATGTTTCCTTAGATCTTCATCAAAGGTTCTCATTGTGCCATGTGTATTGCTTACATCTGGAATTACGTTTACAGCTCCTTCGGCACTTATTTTCCCAAATGCAATAATGAAAGGCATATCGTTTTCAAGACTATTTTGGAGCGTTTTTGTACCATGAATAAAATCTACAAGAGCCATAACTGTATCGCTTCTCATGTGAGGTAGAGCAGCATGACCACCTTTCCCCATGAAACTGACATATAACTCGTCAGTGGACGCCATTAGTTGTCCTGCGCCAAACAAAAATTTTCCAGTTTCAGTTTCAGGCATCACGTGTTGACCGAGCATTTTTTTAATATTATATTTCGTTATAAGGCCTTTCTCGATAAGTAAAATTGCACCACCCGGATTCTTTTCTTCGGCAGGTTGAAAAACCAGAATAATTTCACCTTTAATTCTATCTTTAATATTATTTAATATTATTGCTGTTCCAAGTAATGATGCTGTATGTGCATCATGTCCGCAAGCATGCATTATGCCTTTATTTGTGGATTTATATTCAGATTCAACTAATTCAGTTATTGGTAATGCATCTATGTCAGCTCTTAGGCCAATAGTATTTCCTTGAAGTTTACCTTCGATAATTCCAATTACTGCATTTTCTCCAAAACTATCGTCTGTAGGAATGTTATTTTTATGTAATACATTTCTAATAAAGGCCGCAGTTTGAAATTCATTATATGCCAATTCCGGGTTTTGGTGGATATGTCGTCTGTAAGAGATTACATCATAATGAATCTGTTTACTTAATTCGTCTATTTGGTTTTTTAATTCGTTCATTTTTTTTAAGTTTAAAATGATAAACATTACTTGGTAAAGAGCATTCTAATGCCAACGAGAATGATGAATACAGCAAAAAATCTTTTCAGATTAATATCTGAAATGTTAATTGCCAGTTTTGAACCGAAATATCCACCTATAACAAATGTTGCTGCAAGAATAGCGGCGTATTTTATATTAATATGACCTGCCTTGTAATAATTCATAAATGCAAGAATTCCAACAGGTAATAAAAGAAAAGCGATGCTTGTTCCTTGAGCCTGATGTTGGTTCATCCCAAAAAGATAAATAAGTGCAGGAATTATGACGATTCCACCACCAATGCCAAATAGTCCTGCTAGTACTCCGGCAATAATGCCTATGATAATTAATAGGATGATTTCGTTCATATTGCAAATATAATAATAAAAGTATGGAGTTTAGTAATGGAAGTTTAAAAATCAGTACTTAGTGATATGTAAAACATACGTGGCTGTATTACATTATTTTCTATTCCCCAAGCCCAATCTGCCCTAATGAAATACCCGAATAATTTGCTTCGTACGCCAAATCCATAACCTGATACAATAGGGAAATTATCGTTGTGAATGATTACAGTAATAGGGTAATTATCGTAGACGTCGTTTTCGTAAGCATTATCACCACTAAAAGGACTTATGCCACTCCAAGCACTACCCATGTCGAAGAAGCCAATGAGTTGAAGATTTCGTAAAAAGTCATTGTTAATAGGTCTGTTGTAAAGATATGAAATCAAAGGCCATCTTATTTCCATGTTAACTACAGCAAAGCTTGTCCCGTTTCGAATGTTTTGTGAAAAACCTCTAAGATTCGTTGCTACAGCCTGATATACATAGTTTGCCTCAGGATCAATTCTGATGCTGCTATCAAAAGTGGGCGTTTTTGCTGATAAATTAACCCAGTTGTCAATACCTCCTAAATAGTAAATAAGTTTTGCTCTACCGAATGATGAACTTGTAGCAAAACGCGCCGCAAAAATCAGATTCTTATGTATTGGTTGATAGTATCTTATATCGGCTCCGGTTACAAGCATTTCGGTTTCTTTACGATCAATCTGTTTGAAAAATTCACCGAAAAATTTCATCCGCATTCCAGACAATAAGTTCGTGCTGATTTCCTTAGTATTGTCAAAAATGTATTCTGATTTAAGACTTGCCCAATAGTCGTATTGCTCAGGTGCTAAAAGACTTTCGAAATCAATAGACAAAATAGAGTTGTGATTTTGTCGAATGTTTCCTGTAAATTGAAATGCATCAACTTGTGATAATGGATATCGCATAATGTAAAATGCCTCATGCGTATAAGTTTTCATGTATGTATTATCCAAGTAATTATTTAATGCTTGACGGTGTAATATCACTTGTTTGTTCCAACGGTTTTTGAGATTCTCAAAACCTAACAGGTATTCATTACTATCGAAATTACCTGCAAATCTGAATCCTGCGGTGATACGGTAATCTTCAAATAAATCTGACGTACCAATTTTGAAAATCATATTAAATCCAGGATTGAAGTAAAAGGCTGATCCAGTAAAAGCTTGATATGAATTACTTAAAAAACCAAAATCGACTTGACTAACAAGATAATTAGTGTAGAATGTTGTTAGATATTTGCTCGTTCGAGGTTCTTTCGCTCTGCCGTTTTCATCAAATTCATCTTCGCCGTTATCTACATTTTTAAGTAAAATAGGGTCAAAAACATAATTATCTATATTTACTATTTGATTCGGGTCTTTTTTTAGGACTTCAGCTAACGAATCATTAATTACTACAGGTTCAATAGGCTCTTTTTTAGTTTTTGAAGATTCCTTTTCAAAATTTATCCGGAATAAAGTTTTAGCTGAATTTGTAATAGGTTCCAGTAGCTTTTCATTGTAGAGTAATTGAAATTTTTTGTTATCCTCATATAGAAAGACGCTCTCATCGGAAAATTTGGTTAATCCTATATTTGAAATACTATATGGATAATTGCTAAGTTGGTTTTTGTTGAGGAAATAACGAAAATGTGTAGTCGTGTCAACAAAACTAATCGCAGAGTCTATTTTTGCTTTATAAAGGTTATTGACACCATTTTCATCGGATAAAAATACATATGAATTATTTACAAACCCAGGTTGATCCTCCGAAATCAATCGAGTGTCGGTTATTCGTTCAAGTTTTTTTGATTTAATATTATAAACAAAAATGTCGTTGAATTTTTGAGTGGGCAAGAAATTAGTATTCTTATTTCCTAATTCATCCGTATCGCGTTTAGAGCTAAAAATAATCTGTTTGGAATTGTTTATGTAAATTGGATTGTAATCATCAGTATTGTCCTGAGTGATGTTTATGAGAGTATTTGCTGCAATATTAAGAATAAATAGATCTGATTGACCATTGTTGAATCCAGCAAGAACAAGACTTAAACCATCATTTGAATAATCAAAGGAGCTCATTTTTTCCAGAGCCGTCATTTCTATTTCTTTGATTTCTTTTGATTCCAGATTATATGTAGTGTAGTATATCTCGCCTTTTCTTTCTACAACAAAACCAAGTAGCTTGCCAGTTGGATGCCATCGTAAAACTGGATACGTGTAATCGGTAATTTGCTCAAGTTTATGTTCTCGTTTAAAAACGGTACTAGTTTTACCGGTTTCTAGATTTTTAATTTTAATCCAATATTTACCATATTTGTTTTCAACCCAGGCTGCCATATTTGCATTTTCTGAGTATTGTAGCTGGTAATATTCTACATTTCGACGATTACGTTTGTTTAAGTCTTTTCCATCAGGAGGCGATGTTGAACTGTCAAATGACTGATACTGCATCTGATAAAAATTGTTCCAACTTAGCTGTAACATACTTAAGGAACTTCCTAATACATATAAAAAACCGCTCTCAAGATTTTTTGTTACACGTGTAAGATATACGATATTTGGTATTACCTGTGGCCCATAGGTTGCTGCGATATAATTCCATATTGCATGCCCTGCAATTTCGGCATCTTTTCCTGTGAGTTGATTAAAATTATCGAAATCACCAGACATAATGCCAATTTTTACTTTTTGGTCAATTTTAGCGTCCCAATCGTTCGAAACATAAGCAATAAGACCTTTTAAATACCATTCAGGCATTGTAATTAGAGTGTTGTTAGCGATTTTGTTTTTAAGATCTAGGCCATAAAGCATTTCGTTTAATACAATGTTGGCAATTGCAGCTTTAACTTGTTGTTCAAGACTTGCCTGATCACCTTCGATAAATAAAAATGCAATATTGTCGACAACTTTAGTTACTCCACCTATATTATATTGTGAATCGCCTGTGTTTAAACCAATATTACTTTGCCTGAAATCGGATAAGTTTTGATAAATAACAAACACTATCCTTTGGTTTAACTGATGTTCAAAGAAACTTTCTATTTCAGGAATGTATTTGTTCGAAATTGTAGCAGTCTCAATTGCAATGTCTTTACTCCCGGCGTAAAAATATGTGTCAAATTTTTTATATCTGAAATAATACCAATCAAAACTATCAAACTGAACACGGTTTTTGCCGAATTTCATTTGATGTCCGTTATAAAATTGGGAATGCCCGGAAACACTGATAAGTAATCCCAAAATTAAAACTAATATTTTTATAGCATTTCTCAAACTTTACCAATCTTTAACTGCTGCAAATTACTAAAAACTTATAAGTGAAGCAAAATATTTTTGTGCCTTTGATATTTATTTTCCGAATTATAAACTTTATTCTTATTTTTGTTCAGATAATCTAAAAATTAATAACATGCAAAAGCTTGGTTTTGTTTTATTATTTACATTAATTCTATCAATTGGTTATGCTCAGGAAGATACTGATAAGCCAACGGAAGTGAAAACCGGATGGAATTTTGGACTATTACCTGTAGTGTCATATAATTCTGATTTAGGATTTCAATATGGTGTACTAACAAATTTTTATAATTACGGTGATGGGTCAACTTATCCTAGGTATAAGCATTCGATTTATGCTGAAGTTAGTCGTTATACAAAAGGATCTGGGATTTATCGTTTGTTTTATGACTCAGAATATCTATTGCCTGGTGTTAGAGTGACAGCAGATGCTTCATATTTGCCTGATCAGGCTTTGGATTTTTACGGTTTTAATGGCTATGATGCAGTATATGATCCTGATTTTAAAGACGAAACTTCTAGTTATTATCAATCGAGAATGTTTTATAAACATTCTCGGAATATTACAAGGTTTAAACTTGATTTTCAAGGAAAAACTCCTGTTGAAAACTTGAATTGGGCTTTAGGATATAATTTTATGAATATTGAAATTGGCTCTGTCCCTCTTGCAAAACTTAACGAAGGTAAAGACCCTGTTGATATGTTACCTGAAGTTAATGGGTTATATGATAATTATGTTGACTGGGGAATAATATCACCTGAAGAAGCAAGTGGTGGAATCCATAATAGTTTTAAAGTGGGACTAGTTTATGATACTCGTGATAATGAACCATGTCCTATGAAAGGAATTTGGACAGAGGTTGTATTGTTCAATAGTTTTAGTAAGGATTTTACTTTTGGAAAATTCGGATTAACTCATCGCCAGTATTTTACTTTAATTGAAGATGATTTGTCATTTAATTATAGGTTAGGTTACCAGGGACTAGTTTATGGAGACATCCCATTTTATTTATTGCCTTATATGGTTTATTCTTATATGCCTTCTTCTACTGTTGATGGGCTTGGAGGTAGTAAGTCGGTTCGTGGTATGATTCGTAATCGTACTGTAGGAGAGGGAGTCGCTTTTGCAAATATAGAGTTCAGATATAAATTTGCAAGATTCCGCTTTATCGGACAAAATTGGTATGCTGCTTTAAATCCATTTCTTGATGCTGGTATGGTGTTGCAAAAAGTTGATATTGATAAATCATTAATTCCTGATGCAGTATTTCAATCTCAGTTCTTTTCTGAAGATGCTGAAACTGTTCATTTAACTTATGGTTGCGGATTACATCTCGCTATGAACGAAAACTTTGTAATTGCAGCTGATATTGGATTCCCTGTAAAACCTAATGATGGTACAATGGGAGTTTATATTGGAATGAATTGGCTGTTTTAGAATACTGCATTTTAGCGTTGCTCAGTGACCTTAGATTTATAAGATAAAAAAACGATTGCATGCAATCGTTTTTTTATCTTATGATATGTAATTTTATAATCTCTGATTTAGATCTCCTGTTTATTCTCTAAGGTTACTGAGCGGAGCGATGTATTGAGCCTGTCGAAATGCCGAAGTGCTGTTTAGTTTACTTTAAAAGTTTTGTCTCCATTCTCTAGGAAATTGATAATCTGAGTAATTCCTGCAATACCTGCATTGATATTAGCTTCAGCTGTTTGTGCGCCCATTTTCTTTGGTGTAAAGAAAAATCTGCCATTATGTTTTTCGGCAAATATATTTGCACAATCAGGAGCAATGTCCGAAACATATTTAAAATCAGGTCTCTCGTTCATTATGTTTAGTAAATCTTCTTCATTTATTACTTCTTTACGAGCAGTATTTACAAGTACGCCGCCTTTTGGCATTAACGAAAGCAAATCGCTGTTAATCGATTTTTTAGTTTTATCGTTAGCTGGAATGTGTAATGAAACGTACTGACAGTTTTTATACAGATCTTCTACGGAATTAACGGGGATTACACCGTCAGCTTCGATATCACTGTCTTTAATAAATGGGTCAAATGCGTATAGTTTCATATTGAATCCTTTTGCTATTTCAGCGACATATTTACCAACATTTCCGTATGCATGAATTCCAAGAGTTTTTCCTTTTAATTCTGTACCTGCTTTACCATCAAAAGAATTTCTAGCAATAAATAACATCATGCCAATAGCAAGCTCAGCAACAGCATTTGAGTTTTGCCCTGGAGTATTCATTGCAATAATATTGTTTGCAGTAGCTGCAGCCAGATCAATGTTGTCATATCCTGCACCGGCACGGACAACTACTTTCATGTTTTTTGCAGCATCTAAAACTTCTTTGTCTGCTTTATCACTTCTAATAATCATAGCATCTACATCAGCAACAGCTTCAAGAAGTTGTGATTTTTCAGTATATTTTTCTAGTAAAATAACTTCGTATCCTGCGCCATCAGCAATGTTTTTTATTTGGTCAACAGCCGCCTTAGCGAAAGGTTTTTCAGTTGCAATTAGTACTTTTTTCATATCGGATAGATTTTTTAATTTTAATTAATGATATGGTCAAAGATATCCAATCCCAAAACAATAACAAAATCAATTTGCATATTATAAAACAGGTTTAAAAAATAATTTAATATATTTTCAAGTTTTTTTGTTTTTTACGTTTGGTTATTTTATTTTTGTATCAAACGAACTTTTTGATAAACTATACCAAATATTATAATTCTGATGATGTGCCATGGGTAACTTTTATTCATGGAGCTGGTGGTAGTTCAACAATTTGGTTTAAACAAATTAAATCCTTTGCAAGAAATTTTAATGTATTATTAATTGACCTTAGGGGACACGGAGCATCAAAAATGACGGTTTATCAAGAATATAAAAAACGTTATACTTTCCCCGATGTAGCAAATGATGTCATGGAGGTGATGGATTTTGAAGGAGTTGAAAAATCTCACATGGCAGGGATCTCACTAGGAACGATAATTATTAGACAAATTGCTGAAGACCATCCCGAAAGAGTTGAGTCAATGATTATGGGCGGTGCAATTATGAAACTCAACGTTAGATCACAAATACTAATGCATCTCGGTAGTATTTTTAAATCAGTTTTGCCATACTTGGTTTTATACAAGTTTTTAGCATTTGTTATTATGCCTAAAGATACTCATAAGGATTCACGAAATCTATTTATTCGTGAAGCAAGAAAACTCTATCAGAAAGAGTTCTTGAAATGGTATAAAATGACGGCTGATATAAATCCAATTTTAAAGCTGTTTAGAAACGGGAGTGTAATCTGAACTCTGTCCTATTATTTAGTTTTACATTTTCAAAAA
>CAZUQY010000024.1:0-16866 GCA_964622935.1 uncultured Bacteroidales bacterium
ATACAACGGAAAACACTTGAGTGGGTTGATGCACTTATATTTGCTGTAATTGCAGCATCATTTATTCGTATTTTCTTTTTTGAAGCTTTTACAATACCTACTTCATCAATGGAGAAAACCCTTTTAGTTGGTGATTATCTTTTTGTAAGTAAGGTAGCATACGGACCAAGAGTTCCAATGACACCCCTGTCCTTTCCATTTGTTCATCATACATTACCTTTAACAAAATCGACACCATCATATTTAACATGGATTCAAACAGAATACAGTCGTATGATTGGCTGGGGAGATGTTCAAAGAGACGATATGGTAGTATTTAATTTTCCTACAGGTGATACAGTTGTAATTCAAAATCAGGCACAAGATTATTATGATATTATAAGAATTGCTGCCTACATCATGGAAGAAAACGATAAAGCATATCTTTCAAATTATAAAAATGATACCTCAGTTCTTGAAAAAATAAAAACAGATGATTATTATTATCAACTCGCATATTACATCTTTGATCCTAATACTAATGAAGCTCATAATGCTCAGATGATTGAAGCAGCGTCTGTTAAGCTTAAAGAACTTGATGTTGAATTTTATAAGTCAAAACGACTTAAAACACATGAGGATTATATGAAATTAGCCCGGCTTATTGTTCGGGAGACGTATGACTTAATTGTTCGACCAATTGACAAGCAAGAAAATTACATTAAACGCTGTGTTGCAGTTGCTGGAGATACACTTGAGGTAAAAGATGGTGAAGTTTTTGTGAATGGAAAACCCCAAAAAGACATCCCAACAAGACAGTTTAACTATCGTGTACAAACTGATGGAACAAATATTCCTGAAAGGTTGTTGAAGGAGCATCAAATAAACAAATCTGATATTAGAGTTGAGAATTCAACATTTATAATGCCGTTAACTGAAGGAAATCTCGAAACATTTAAAAATATTCAACTTGTTAGAAGTATTACCAAGGATTCTGAAGTAAAAGGTGAGCCAAACTTTAGAATATTTCCACATAATCCGCAATACAATTGGAATAAAGACTGGTTTGGCCCTCTTTATGTACCTGCTAAAGGAGCAACAATAAAACTTGACACCAAAATCTTGCCTTTATATAGTCGTATTATTGGTTATTATGAAGGAAACGATTTAGAAGTGAAAGATGGTAAAATCTTTATAAACGGTAAAGAAACTACTGAATACACCTTTAAGATGGATTATTATTGGATGATGGGTGATAATAGAGATAACTCTGCTGATGCTCGTTTTTGGGGATTTGTTCCAGAAGATCATATTGTTGGAAAAGCTTGGCTTATCTGGATGTCTCGTGATAAAGAATATGGTGGAATCCGTTGGAATAGAATAGGAAAAATAGTTAGTCACTAAATCTCATTTTAAAATGGACAAGAAGAAAACAATATTAATTGTTTCAGTTGTTATTATTGTTTTTATTGGTTTTATCCTTACTTTGATGTTTGGAGTATATAAAGCTGAGGTTTATCCAAATGGCGATAAGTCCTTAGTGATTAGGAAAATACAAAATAAAAATATTGTTTTAAATTTCTTAAAACCAAAGGCATCTAGGATTTTACAAAACGGTGATTTAATACTTCATAAAAATCCTTTAATCTTTGATGAAAGTTTTAAAGAAAAAACGAATTATTGTTCTAGAATTATAGGTCTTCCTGGTGATATTATTACAATCCGTGAATCTCAGGTTTTTGTAAATGATAAAGCTATTGATACAGACTATGATATCTGGTTTATGTTTCGTGTTAGTTCTGAGAAATCAATTAATTTTCAGCAAATTCTTGAATTCTACAATTGTGAATATTTGCAGCTATTAAATAATGGCAAAGCATGCAATATCATAACAACTACAGATGAAGCAGAAAAAATTAGTAAGATTGATGGAATTGTTAATGTTCGTAAAATTGTTGAAATACCTGAAATGAATTCACCGGAGATGTTTTGTTCAAAAGGCAATTATTTTTTATGGAATAAAGATAATTTGGGGCCTGTGGCCGTTCCGGAGCAAGGTGTTACAGTGTTCTTTAATCCTAGAAATATAGGGCTGTACAAATATTTAATTGAATTACATGAAAGTAATAAATTAGTATTCGATATTAATAAAGTTCAAGTGAATGATCAGGAAACTGATTCTTATTTGATTAAACAGAATTATTATTTTGTACTCAATGATAATAGATTTAACAGAAAAGATTCGAGAGTCTGGGGATTTATTCCGGAAAATCAGATTATTGGAAAAGTAATAAACATGTAATGAGTTGTACAATTCTTAATACTGCATATTTTCCTAATATTCAATATCTTAGTAAGTTTTTGTTTAGCAATGATATCTTAATTGAAGTAAATGATACTTATGCAAAGCAGACTTACCGGAATAGATGCAATATATATTCAGCTAATGGTACTCTCCCACTTACTGTGCCAGTAGTTAAGAACCTTCACACTCCAGTAAAAGATATTTTAATTGATTATTCTGAAAATTGGCAAAAGAATCATTTCAGATCAATTTTATCAGCATATAAGAACTCGGCATTTTATGAGTTTTATTTTCCTGAATTTGAAGTTTTTTTTACGAAAAAGGAAAAGTACTTAATTGATTTGAATGTCAAAATTCTTGATAAGCTATTGGAAAGTTATGGAATAGCAAAAGAATACAATTTAACGGAGGATTTTATTAAAGCCCCCAATTGTATAGATCATAGAGATAAAATACATCCTAAGGCCTCTAAACACATTTTAGATGCAGATTTTGTTCCTATCGAATATTATCAGGTGTTTTCCGACAAGTTTGGCTTTATTCCAAATCTTAGCTCAATAGATTTACTATTTAATGAGGGGCCAATGGCCTTACAGAAAATAGTGTAATTAAAGGCTACCCAAAATGAGAAGCCTTTAATATGTATTGAAATAAATTATTTATTCTTCGGTTACAACAATCTCTTCGATTAAACAACCAGGTTTAATTTTATCAATTACTTCAAGTCCTTCGACAACTTTACCGAAACATGTATGCTGACGGTCAAGATGAGCTGTATTGTTACGGCTATGGCAAATGAAAAATTGTGATCCACCAGTGTTACGTCCGGCATGGGCCATCGAAAGAACTCCACGATCATGGTATTGATTTTCACCATCTAATTCACAGTTAATAGAGTATCCTGGGCCACCAGTACCTATTTTGCTGCTACGCATATCCTTTGAGTGAGGGCAGCCGCCTTGTACTACGAAATCAGGAAGAACACGGTGAAATCTCAAGCCGTTATAATAACCATCTTTCGCTAGTTTTATAAAATTATCTACAGTGTTTGGTGCATCTTCGGTGTAAAATTCTACTTTCATTACACCTTCTTCAGTTCTAATTTCTGCTGTTTTCATATTTTATTATTTTTTTGTCCAGTCTCCATATTTAAATTTGCAATTACAATAAGATTCGTCAATTTTGATGTATGTGCTTTCAAGTTTTTTATTAATCCAGGTTTCGATTATATTTTGTTTTTCTTTTTCAAGCGTGTATTGTTGAATTTCTTGATAGTCATCTTTAAGGTTAGCTACATGTTTCTCAACTTTGACATCAAGCCTAATCATTTTCATTACTTTCCCTCCTTTTGAATTTGCAGATAGAAAAGGTTTTGAGTATTCGCCAACTTTCAGCCCATTTACAGCCTTCTTTGTGTACGGATCAATAAATTCATTGCTTAGTTTTGAGTTGCCGTAATATGGGTTCATAACCTTACCAGAATTGAATCTAGAATCACCATCACTATGTTTTTCAACTGCTTTTTCAAATGTAAGTGAATCTGATTTGATTAGATCGTAAACTTCATTCATTTTTGTTTCAGCAATTTCTAATTCTTCCATACCTATTTTAGGAGTTAAAAGAATATGACGGAAGTTCATCATATTGCCTTTTTTCTCAATTAATTGAATAATATGAAAACCATATTCGGTTTCAACAACTCTTGAGACTTCCTCAGTAGAAGTTAGATTGAATGCGACAGATGCAAATTCTGGAACTAGGTCATTACGACTAACAAAACCTAACTCTCCTCCATTTGTTGCAGATCCTGGATCTTCAGAATATAAAATGGAAAGAGTTGCAAAACTTTCACCGTTTAAAATTCTATCTCGTATTCCATTTAATTTTTCCGAAACTGCATCTTTTTCTTCTTTTCCAATATTTGGAGTAATTACAATCTCAGATATTTCGAAATATGCTTCAACCATAGGTAGGCTGTCCTTGGGTATTTCTGCAAAAAAGTTTTTTACTTCTGATGGGGTTATTTTAACTTCAGCAGTTAAACCTGCTTGGACTTTTTGAGTAAGCAACTGCTCTTTAATAATATCCTTAAAGTCGGCTCTAATTTCAAGTATTGATTTTCCATAAAATTCTTCTAGTTTCTTTTCTGACCCCAGCTGATTTATAAACACACTTAAACGTCGATCAAGTTCGGTGTTAACTTCTTTTCTGGTTACTTCTATACTATCTTGAATAGATTGAAGGTATAGTAATTTCTGAAACATTAACTCTTCAAGTATATCGCACTTTAAATCTTCGGTTTCACTTTGATAACCCTGTGACATAATCTGAATATATTGATTTTCAATATCAGATTTAAGGATTATCTCATTTCCTATTACGGCAATTACTTTGTCGATTACTTCCTGTGAGTTGGAAATGAAAAATGAGAAAACTATTCCAATAATTAATATGATTTTTTTTAACATTATTTCTAGTTTATTATGACTGAACCTGAATTTAGGCCTTTATCAATTAGTCTTTTTTGAGTTTGTATAAGTTTATCTCTTTTGCGTTTATTGATAATGATTTCTATAATATCATTTTTTGCTATTTCATAAGGCATGTAATCTCCAATAGTTTTATAATCATCATATTTTATTAGATATCGGAGATTGCCGTTAATGTGTTCAAACGTGGATTTAAATATAAGTTCATTTGAATCAAAATTATTATAGAATTTAATTTCTTGTAAAAAATCACCTAGTTCGGTCCATTCTTCAACGAAATACACTTTACGTCCAGTTCCAATACAAAAGTCTTGAAGTTCTTTTACGTCGCTTGCTTCGCTATTAAATAATTTGTCTCTTTCTAGATAATAAGTGTAGACATCTGAATGCATTGTCATGTAATGTGCTTTCACATAAGTTTTGGCTAAAACGTAATCCTGCAAGTTATTATTATAATAATCTTCGATTTCTTTTTCTGCTATTTTGTAATCAATATCATTATACACAAAGTGCTCAGTATAATAATAGAGATATAATTGCTGACGGTATTGTTTGATTTTTTCTTCTATCACAGTAGTATCAGTTAAAACATCTTTAGCTTGTGCAAACATTACTTTCTCAGAAACCCAAGAATTTACATAAGATGATACAAACTTAGCGCTGTCTTCAGAACTTATACGTTTCGGCAATAGCTTTATAATGTCTGCTTTATACAAGTATTCACCATTAACAATTGCTATTGCATCTTTGTCATTTTGTTGCTCCTGCTTTTTACCACATGAAAACAACAAAACGCTTATGATAACTGGAAAAATCCAATATCCATATTTCATATTATTCTGCGATTTCCTTTAATACATCATCATGTACAACAACTTGATATTTTGTATGAAGTTCCTCGATCCATTTCTTTTCTAAGAAATTTTGATACTCTGCAGTAATTATTCCACGTGCTTCGTTAAGTGTTTTAATTTGTGGGCCAAAGACTTTAATGCTGGTAATAGTATTATTTTCTGTGTCAGGAATTACCTTAATTAGACCTTCTTTTTCCTCAATATTGTTTGATGTTATCAATTTGTCTACTGCGAGTTTTGATCCTTTTTCACAAAACTCCTGATCTTTAAGAACAACAGCTAAAGAATCGATTTTATTGAGTTTTGCCATGATTTTCTCATCATCCCACCCTTTGGTTAAATATTTCTGGAGTTTTTTTGATGTTGCTGCATTATTTACTTGGTATTTTTTAACTTTATATCTGTATGACCAGTTATAATTATCTTTGCTCTTTTCGTAAAAGCTCTCTAGCCCAACTGTGTCAGTAATTGCTTTTGACCAAACAGTGTTATCAGTCAATTCAAATAGCAAAATTCCATCATGATATTCTTTTATGAGATATTTGAATGCAGGGTATTTTTCTTCAAGAATGCTTTCTTCATACTGAATGACCATTTTGTTTACGAACATTTTAAAGCTTTGATCAACAAAATTTGTTTTGTTTTGAGGATTTTGCTTACGATTAAACTTTATTAGATAATCTGCAAAGTCTTGTTGTGTATAAAATTGATCATTAAAAGTTAAGATTGTGGCACTTAAATCAGTGTCATCAGATATTTTCCAAGTTCCTTCAAAAATAGAATCTGTTACAATCTCATACATTGCTTTAACATTTTCATCAATAATTTGAGAATCATATTCTGTCATTAAAGATTTAATAATAGATTCACGACTGCGTGAAGTTCTTGCACTATTCGAAATTTGAGATTTAATATCATGTTTTGCTTCATCAAAAGCTTTGATTGGTTCAACTTCGACAAGTTTTATAATGTGATAGCCATAGTTTGTTTTTAATATTGGTGAGTAGTCTCCAGGATTATTTAATTCAAAAACAGCATCTTCAAATTCTTTAATCATTTTGCCACCAACTGTAATCCATCCAATTTCTCCACCTTTTTCGGCAGTTCGACGATCTTCACTGAATTCTTTAGCAAGTTCTTCAAAATTTGCTCCATCGTTTAGTTTTGTCTCAATGTCTTCCATTTTAGATTTCGCTTCTATAGCAAGGTTGTTTCCTGAACCTTGAGGAACAACCATCATGATATGTGCGACTTTAAATTTACCTTTTGCAGGTCTTTTATCATTTACTTTTAGTATGTGATATCCAAAACGTGTACGGAAAGGTTTTGAGAATTTTTCAACGGGAGTATTATACATTACAGTTTCAAATTCATAGACAAGGCCAAAAATAGTTCTGTATCCAAGATCCCCATCATTAAAATTAACAGATTCATCATCTGAATATTGACGGGCTAATTTTACGAAATCACCACCTTTTACTAATTTATTGTAAATATCGTTTATTTCATTCCATGCTTTTAAAGTATCTTTAGGGCTAGCCATGTTGTCTGCTTTAATAAGGATGTGGCTAACATTAACATCGTACTTCATTCTATCGTATGCTTCGGCAATTAATTCTTCTTCAACAGTTTTATCTGTTAGATATGGCTGTGCTAATTGAGATCTATAACCAGCTAACTCTTGTTTGAAAGATGCTGTAGTATCCATACCCATTATCTGAGCTTCGTGAACCTTAAGTTTAAAATTAACGAATAATTCCATGTATTCTTTCATGGCATTATAAGTCATTGCATCTATTTCTGTATTGTTCTTTTTGTAAATGTGTAAAAATTCATCAGCTGTAACTTTTTCATCATCAATCTCGAGAAGTGTTTTTTCTTGAGCAAATACTGACGTAATCAAACATACTGCGAAAAATCCAATAACAATCTTTTTCATAAGTTTAGTATTTAAATAATTAACATATTAGTCCATTCTAGAATAATTTGGTGCTTCACGAGTAATTGTTACATCGTGAGGGTGATTTTCGGTAACTCCATTTGAAGTAATGCGAACAAACTGTGATTTATTGTGTAACTCCTTAATATTTTTTGAACCGCAATATCCCATACCAGCTTTTAACCCACCTATAAGCTGGTAAATTACTTCATTGACATTGCCTTTAAATGGGACTCTTCCTGAAATTCCCTCTGGAACAAGTTTTTTAATATCATCTTCCATATCCTGGAAATAACGGTCTTTTGATCCATGTTGCATTGCTTCAACTGAGCCCATTCCACGATACGATTTAAATTTCCTACCGTTAAAAATAATTGTTTCTCCCGGAGCTTCTTCTGTACCGGCAAATAATCCTCCTGCCATAATTGAATTTGCACCGGCAGCAATAGCTTTAACAATATCACCAGAGTATCTGATACCTCCATCTGCAATAACGGGAACGCCAGTTCCTTTTAGAGCTTCAGCAACATTTAAGATTGCTGTAAATTGCGGCATGCCAACACCTGCAACTACTCTTGTTGTACAAATTGAACCAGGGCCGATTCCCACTTTTACTGCATCTGCACCATTTTTTACTAGCAATATTGCAGCCTCAGGAGTTGCAATATTTCCAATAACTAAATCGACATCTGGGAATTTCTTTCTAGCTTTAATAAGTATAGTATTTACATTTTTAGTATGTCCATGAGCAGTATCAATAACAATTGCATCTACACCTGCAGCAACAATTGCTTCCATCCTTTCAAAAGTGTCACCACTAGTACCTACTGCTGCTGCAACTCGTAATCTTCCATGGGAATCTTTACATGAAAGTGGACAATCAGAAGCTTTTGTGATGTCTTTATATGTGATAAGGCCAACGAGTTTATTGTTTTTATCAACAACAGGTAATTTTTCGATTCGATGATTCATAAAAATTTCCTTTGCATTGTCGAGTTCAACACTTTGTTCAGTTTTTATCAGATTTCTGAAAGTCATTACCTTAGTAATCGGTTTTTTCATGTCAGTCTGAAAACGCATATCTCTGCTGGTAACAATTCCTTTAAGCATATTATCTTCGTCAACGACAGGAATACCTCCAATATTATACTTTGCCATAATATTTTGTGCATCACCAACAGTTCCGTTGATATTCATCGTGACAGGATCAAGAATCATCGCATTTTCGGCTCTTTTAACTTGTTTTACGTGCCATGCTTGTGCTTCTATAGACATGTTCTTATGAATAACACCAATTCCACCCTCACGAGCCATGGCAATAGCCATTTTGCTGTCAGTAACAGTATCCATTGCAGCACTAACTATTGGTGTGTTTATTGCAATGTTTCGAGAAAATAACGATTTTAAATTTACTTCAAAAGGTAGTATTTCACTGTATGCTGGTATTAGTAAAACATCGTCAAATGTCAATCCCTCTAGGATAATTTTGCTGTTTTCTTTCATGCTTCCGTTTTTTATCATAAAATTTTACGAAAATACAACTTTTTGTAAGTCTGTCAAAGACTTTTTATTAAATTTGTGATAATACTAAATATTTGAAGCTTGAGTATATATCGAAGCATATTATTAAAATATTGGGGATATGATAAATTTCGCGACCTACAGGAAGAAATTATAGAGTCGGTTGCAAGTGGAAAAGATACCTTAGGATTGATGCCAACTGGTGGAGGAAAGTCTATTACTTTTCAGGTGTATAGTCTTGCAAAACCTGGAGTGTGTCTAGTAATTACTCCTCTTATTGCATTGATGAAAGATCAGGTGGAAAATCTTCAAAAACGAAAAGTAAAAGCAGTTGCAATATATTCTGGTATGACACGCAACGAAATTGAAATTGCTTTAAATAATGTAATTAATGGCGATTATAAATTTTTATATCTTTCGCCGGAAAGATTAAAAAACTTTTATTTTCGAGAAAGACTAAAAACAATGAATGTAAATCTCATCACAGTCGATGAGTCGCATTGTATTTCTCAATGGGGTTATGATTTTCGTCCTTCCTATCTCGAAATAGCAGAAATTCGTGAAACTATACCTGATGTGCCAATTTTGGCTCTTACCGCTACTGCTACTGCAAAGGTGGTTGTCGATATTCAAGAAAAGCTTCAGTTTAAGGCGCCCAATGTTCTACAGAAAAGTTTCGAGCGTAAAAACCTGATTTATTATGTCATAAACACTGAAGATAAAATAAAGCAGTTATTTAAACTAATTACCAAAATTGAGGGTAGTACCGTCGTTTATGTTCGAAATAGGAGAAAAACACGTGAATATGCTGCTTTACTGCAAAAATATAGAATATCTGCAGATTTTTATCATGCCGGACTTGATACTAGAATGCGTGCTGAAAAACAAACAGCTTGGCAGAAAAATAATATACGGGTAATGGTTTGTACCAATGCTTTTGGTATGGGAATAGATAAACCTGATGTGAGATTAGTTGTGCATATGGATTTGCCAGATTCGCTAGAGGCATATTTTCAGGAAGCAGGTCGCGCAGGACGAGATGGTAAAAAAGCTTGGGCTTTCCTATTAACCAATAAAACAGATAGTGCCCAGATGAAAAAGACCATTACCATGTCTTTTCCTGAGCTTAAAACAGTGGTAAATGTATACAATTCAATATGTAACTATCTAAATATTCCTTATGGTGCCGCTAAAGATGCAGAAATGCCATTTGATATTTTTGATTTTGCAAAAAGCTTTAAAATAGATGTGTTAACTACATACAATTCTCTAAAAATACTTGAATCTACAGGAATGCTTAACTATTTTGAAGATGCTAACACAAGTTCAAGAATAATGTTTGTGGTTAATCGTGAAGACTTATATAGATTTCAAGTTGAAAACCAAAAGTTAGACGATTTTATTAAGCTTATTCTAAGGACTTATACCGGAGTTTTCAACGATTTTGTAAATATTAACGAAGATTATGTTGCAAAAAAAGCCAATGTAAAAACAGATGTTGTATTTAATTTGCTAAAAGTTCTACAACAATATAAAATTATTAAGTTTATACCTCGTATTAAAAAGCCTTTACTCCATTTCTTAAGTGAACGTCTCGAAGAAAAGGGTATTTTATTTAATAAAAAGGATTTGAATAATCAAAAAGAAAGGGTATTGGATAGACTTGAATCAATGCTATTGTATGCAACTAGTACTAATAAGTGCAGAAGTCAGCAGCTTCTTTCTTATTTTGGCGAAAATGATACCAGTAGATGCGGAAACTGTGACGTCTGTACTCGTAGAAATT
Source organism: uncultured Bacteroidales bacterium (assembly GCA_964622935.1). Lineage (GTDB taxonomy): Bacteria > Bacteroidota > Bacteroidia > Bacteroidales > ML635J-15 > Bact-19. The sequence continues at coordinate 10,874 of CAZUQY010000024.1, forward strand.
CTCTGGAGCTAAACAAATATGAATTCGATATTATTTTAGATGAAATAAAAAATATTATTAACTTAGAGCCCTGTTTGTTGAATAATCTTATTGATAAATTGGAATTTGATGAATCAAAGATTATTAAGGTTATTCAATGGTTATTTGAAAATAAAAAAATTAAATATGATGAAAAACAAAGACTCGAATGGATCAAAAGCTAAGCTAAGAGCTTTAGTTGGAACGCTAATATTTATGTTTTTTGCTTATGGTTTTTTTTCCTGTGCATCTAGTGAAATCGCAGACTCAGCTGATGTTAATCAGGCAAAAATATATCAATATTATTCTATAACTTATGATGCATCTTTATCAGATGCTTATATAGTTGAGGCTCAGTTTAGGTTTGGCGGAAATAAAGGCACTACTCTCCGACTATCAGATCCAAGTAAAATTCTTGTTAATGATGTTGAATTAGATGAAGAATCTAATGTTCTACGCGGATGTTACTATCAGACTAAACTAGAGAATGATAGTAAATTTAATTTTAAATTTATTGACACAGAAGAAAAGGAATACTCTAATGAATGTAAATTGAATAAAGTTGACCTTAAATATATAGATGATATAATAGTTGAAAGAGGTTTGAAAATCAAGTGGTTAGGGCTCCCTTTAGCAAGTAATGAAACCATGACATGTGTTATTGAAGATGAAGAAGGAAATACAGCAAGTGTATCAAATGATATTATAGGTGCTGTGTCAATTAAATTTAATGTGGAAGATTTACAAACCCTTATTGATGGGAATGCTCAAATATATATGTATCGCAGTAGTCTCGTTGATGCAAAAGAGTCTGCAGATGAAGGCGGAAAAATTTATACAGAGTATAAAACTGAAGCAATAGCAGTAAAAATTATTAGGATAGAGAAACCTCAAGTTTAATAGAATGAAAAAAAATAGCTTCATTATAATATTAGTTATTATAGGCTTATCACAATTTTTAGTTTTTTGCGGTAAAACCGAAACAGATTTGCAGTGGGAAGAGGATATTAAAGCCTTTTGGATTCCAGTTGGTGATGATAATCAGGTTGCTGTAGAGCTTCCATCTTATCTTTTTATGGATGATAATCGAGGTGTTTCTTATTATACCAGTTTTGAAGTAGCAGACAGCTTTAATTGGGAAATTAAACGTGGGCAACTCAAGATATACTACGATGAAGCACCAGTATATTATATTGGGTATGATAAATATAATAGCAGAAGCTTGATGAAAATCAAGTCATTTAACGACAACGATACGATAATTGATGTTGTTATGTTTTTTAGTTCCGGTTATCAAAAAGACTTTTATTTGGTAAAAAGAGATTTTATTGAGGAAGAAGAAGATTTTTAAGGATAATATAGAGCCATGCCCTAGAAAGCATATAAAATACGTGATTCAATTTAATATCTTCTAAGGGCGCTTACATTCCATTTTTTTTATGTTATTAAATACCAAAATACTTTATGGCAATCTCGTCAAAGTTTGTTATTATTGTACAAATCAAATTATTAAAATATGATAAGTACACCGGTAGACAAGTTCATAGTAGATTCAGAGATTGAAAAATCTGGACTTGAGAATTTAGGTAAAGCAACAATCAGAGAAATAGTTGGTCTTGTTAACAAAGTTCAAGCTGCATCAGGAGTAAATTATATTCGAATGGAAATGGGCGTTCCTGGCTTAAAGCCACCACAAATTGGAATTGATGCTGAAATTGAAGCATTGCAAGCCGGCGTTGCATCTGACTACCCAATGGTTGATGGTGTTAAAGTGTTAAAAGACGAAGCAGCAAGATTTGTTAAAAACTTTATGGGAGTTGACATCTCTCCTGCTTCATGCATACCTACAGTTGGTTCAATGCAGGGAGCTTATGCAACATTTTTGCTTTGCTCAAACCTTGATCCTATAAAAGATACTTCCTTGTTTATTGATCCCGGTTTTCCGGTTCAGAAACAACAATTTAAAGTTATGGGTCATAAATACGATAGTTTCGATGTTTATAATTATCGTGGAGAAGCTTTGCGTGATAAAATCGAATCTTATCTCTCGCAAGGAAATATCAATTCTATAATCTATTCTAATCCCAATAATCCAAGTTGGATTTGCTTTACTGAAGTAGAATTGCAAATAATTGGTGAATTAGCAAATAAATATGATGTTATTGTTATTGAAGACCTTGCATATTTTGCTATGGACTTTAGAAAAGATTTGTTTCATCCTGGAAAAGCACCTTATCAAGCATCAGTAACAAAATATACAGATAATTACATACTTTTAATTTCAGGATCAAAAGCTTTTAGTTATGCTGGACAACGTATTGCAGTGACTGCTATTTCGGATAAGTTATTTACTCGCAAATATCCAAATTTAATAAAAAGGTTTGGTCGTGAGCAATTTGGAAATACTTTTGTTCTAAGAATAATTTATGCTCTTAGTTCAGGTGCCGGACACTCAACTCAATATGCTATGGCAGCAATGTTAAAAGCTGCAAGCGAAGGACGTTTTAACTTTATTAACGAAGTAAAAGAATATGGCGAAAGAGCAAAAATAATGAAGCATATGTTTCTCGATGCTGGTTTTAAAATTGTTTATGATAAGGACATTGATCAGGATATTGCTGATGGATTTTATTTTACAATTTCATATCCTGGATTTACTGGTGGCGAATTAGTTAAAGAATTGCTTTACTACGGAATTAGTGCAATTTCTTTGGATAATACCGGCAGTTCAAGATCTGAAGGACTTAGAGCTTGTGTGTCTCAGATTACGCCAAAAAAAATGCCTTTGTTATTTGAAAGAATAAATGTGTTTAAGCATAATCATCAAATTTAATAGAAATGGCCCTTGAATTTGTAGCAGAAGATATGAGCGTTGAGCAATTGATGCACAAACTTAATGAAACCTTTCCTCAACTTACTATAAAAAAAATAAACAAAACTACTCTAGCAATACTAAATGGTAAGGTGCAGGCAGTTGTTAAGCTTAAAAAGAATAAAGTCAGAGTTAGTGCTGATCTAAATACTAGAGATGCAATTATTATGATTTTGTTGGTATTAGGAATACTTTTAGGTGTTATAGGTGTTTTAGTTATTTTTGCAATTCTCTACCCGATTTACATGAAGAAGATAAAAGCATTTAAACAAGAAGTTTACGATGCGATATCTGTTTAATACATAACTAATTAATGCTTGATATACAAGATTTTATCCGTACTTTTAATATTTATTCTAAGTCCTTTTTAGACACTAATGAGGATTATATAAATAAAAATATCAATTTAAAAATTACTCACACCAAAAAGGTGTTAAAAAACTGTACTAAGATCGCTATTTCGGAAGGATTAAACTCCGAGGATCAATTTATAGCAGAATTGTGTGGGTTATTTCATGATATTGGACGTTTTGAACAGTTTACTAAATACAAAACATTTCGTGACGAAGACTCTCTATATCATGGTCAAATCGGTGTGGATGTAATAAAGAAAGAATCCTTTCTTAGAAGACTACCTAGATCAACACAGGATATTATTATGACTTCTGTTTATAATCATGGACTTATTAGCATACCTGAGAACACTATAGGAAAAAAAATGTATTTCTCAAAGTTGGTAAGGGATGCTGATAAAATTGACATATTTAGAATTGTTTCAAAATATTACAAAAGTATTGGGCCACGCAATATTGTATTGGAATATGGACTCGAGGACTCTCCTATTATTTCTGAATCTGTAATGCAAAAATTTAAAGCAAAACAACTTATAGAGAAACAAGAGCTAAATACCCTTAACGACTTTAAGGCTATGCAACTAGCATGGATATTTGATCTGAATTTTGATTACACAAAAAAGACAATATTCGAGAGCGAACATTTTAATGTTGTTTTAGAAAGTATTAGCAATGTGGAGCAAAGAGAGATTTTAAGAAAAGAGATTAAAAGTTTTTATGGGGAATGAAATGCCTGTTGTTTTCTAATTTCTTCTACGAGACAATGTGAAAGTCCAACCTAGATAATTTATCATATCATTAAATAAGTCTATGTAATTGCAGAAACTATTGTCTATCTTTACAAGAAATGAAAATCAAATTATTATCATGGAAATACAGGTTAATAAGCCAAAACCTATCGCATTAGGTTTAATAGCAGAACCCTTCAATAGAGATACAGATGTCCAACATGCAATTGAATTGTTAGAGGCTGGCAAAAACATAATAATAACAGAATATTATGGTAATGGACTTACACTGCTTAAGGAATTAAAGGCACATTTGGACAAAAAACTGCCAAATAAGTCTTTTCAAGAGCAACGTGAATACCGCAAAGAATATCATAATTTGTCAAATCGTGTTGTTATAAAGATTGCTAATGATAAGTTAGTATTAGACAAGTCTCCATATATTGGCTGGTTAGAAAAATTGTATCCAGAAGCAAGTGAATTTTTGTTAACTTTTCCACAAATACAAGGACTTAATAGCTCATGGCAATGGTACGTAAATGGGATTTCTATTCCTGGTATAAGAAATAAAGTACATCCATATTATGGCACTTACTTCCCTACTCGTTTTGATCATATAGAGCTTTTTGGCAAATGGTTGGCGCGTTATGAGGGACCAAAAAAGTCAGTAATAGAAGTTGGAGTTGGAAGTGGTGTCCTTTCTTTACAAATGGTACAGTATGGCTTTCAAAAGGTTTTTGGTACAGATACAAATCCTAATGCGATTATTGGATTAACTGAATTTATGGGAGATACTAAACTTTCTAGAAAGATAGAATTAGATTTTGGACATCTTTTTGGCAAGTGGACAAAACAAACCGAACTGATTGTCTTTAATCCGCCTTGGTTACCAGAATCCCATGAAATGGATAGTATTGATGAAGCAATATACTACAAAGAAAATCTCTTTCCAGAATTTTTTAAAGAAGCAAAACTCAGACTATTACCTGAAGGAAAGCTTGTACTCATATTTTCGAATTTAGCTCAAATAACAAATTTGACAAAAGAGCATCCCATTGAGCATGAACTTGCTGTGGGTGATAGATTTAAATTGGAACGTTGTTTCAAAAAACGTGTAAAAACTGCTTCAGCAAAGACAAAGCGAGATCAAAACTGGCGTTCTACAGAAGAAGTTGAGCTTTGGGAGCTAACTCATAAAGACCTTTCTTAGAATTTAATATTTTTATATAATAATTGGACTTTCGACGTTCTTTTTGAAAGCCTGAATTCGATTTAAGATTCTTAAATCGAGCTCAGGCTTATGATTGAAGACATATTATTGATTTTATTCTTAGATAAATTTATAACTTGTTTTATTATCGCTTTTATTAAGAATAACAAATCTCTTACTTATATTTTCATAAATTTTAAATTGCTAATTTTATTTCCACAAAACACTCTTGCGATATAATTCCCCTTAGGTAAATTTCTAATATTGAGAGTAGATTGATGTTCAAGTAATTGTTGTACAAGTACTTGTTGCCCCTGTGCATTAATGATTTTTACATAAGAGTTTTCTTCAAAATCTGTTAAATTTATTTTTAGATAATTACTTGTAGGATTGGGGAATATGTCAATCTGGTTGTTTAGAAAATTATTATCAATCTCAAGAATTAAATTACACGATGTGGAATTAAAATTAACATTTTCAATAATGTTTTCGGAGATTAATATATGGTCCGAAAAGCCAGAAAAACTGGTAGGATAAAAAGTACATCTGAATACCATATTGTTTATAGGAGTTGCCCCTTGCTCTAAAATGCCAATACTGGCTACTGGATTTACATATTTCCATACAGTATTACCTAAATTATTTATTTCCGTAAAAATTCCATCAGGACCATGGCAAAGTAAAACATTTCCATTTGATAGCTGCTGTGCACCAGAAATGTTTTGAGCATAGTATTCATTAGGGTTGCCATCATTGTAAACCCAAGAAAAATCTGTTGGCATATAAGGGAGGGTTGCAGTATAATTAAACCC
>CAZUQY010000025.1:0-16599 GCA_964622935.1 uncultured Bacteroidales bacterium
GGTCATAGATATACGTTTAAAGTCCCTTCTGAAGCAGAATCTATCGAAAAAAGCGATATAAGGATATATGCTTGTTACAAAAATTGTTTTGCTAATGACTTGCTAATACCTCTGCATTTTGGTAAAGTTGTTAAAAATACTTCCGATTTATCAAGACAAGACAAACACTTTAATATTATCTATTTTGTTCTTGTAGACAGATTTTTTAATGGAGATGTCTCAAACGATAAAATTGTTGAAGATGCTAGAGTAGATAAAAAATCAAATTATCAAGGTGGCGACATTGATGGCATCAGTGAATGTATAGATAATGGATACTTTAAAAAATTAGGTATTAATTGTCTATGGATTTCACCAGTTTTTCAAAATCCTTTAAAAGCATATCAAGAATACCCAGAACCACACAGATACTTTTCTGGTTATCATGGTTATTGGCCAATATCTTCGGTAAACGTTGATTCTAGATTTGGCGACAAAACTAGTTTTAAGTCGATGGTTGACAAGGCGCATACTCAAAATATGAATGTAATACTTGATTTTGTTGCAAACCACGTACATAAAGACAATCCGCTATATCAAGAAAACAAAAACTGGGCAACCCAACTAAACTTACCAGACGGAAGAATAAATATTCGCATATGGGATGATCAAAGACTTACTACATGGTTTGATACTTTTTTACCTTCTTGGGATTTTGAAAACCCTGAAGTAACAGATACAATTTCAAATATTGCAATGTACTGGCTAAAAGAATATAATCTAGATGGATTCAGACATGATGCGACAAAACACATTCCTTTGGTTTTTTGGAAAACACTTACAAAAAAGATAAGAAAAGAATTCCCGGATAAAAGCATACTACAAATAGGCGAAACTTTCGGCAACAGAGAATTAATAGCAAGTTATGTTGGAAACGGAATGCTAGATGGTCAATTTGATTTCAACCTATATTTTGATGCAAGAAATTGCTTCTCCGACAGTAGCTGTAATATGTTGAGCCTTGCAGAAAGTCTAATTGCATCACTCGATGTTTATGGTTATAACAACTTGATGGGCAACATCACTGGCAATCACGACTTGACAAGATTTATTACCTATGCTGATAAATCTATACTTCCCGAGGAAGATGACAAGGAGGCAGGTTGGTCTAGAGAGATAACAGTAAAAAATGCTACATCATACAAGAAACTTCAAAGCCTTGCTGCATTTATTATATCTATACCTGGCATCCCATGTATTTACTATGGTGATGAAATTGGTATGCCCGGTGCAGGAGATCCTGATAATAGAAGAAAAATGCAATTTAACGATCTGAAAATTGAACAAACAGAGACAAGAGATGTGTTTTCAAAACTTATTTCTATTAGAAAAAACCATATTGAATTCATTTATGGTAGCACGTCAATAATTGAAGCAGGGACTAATTCAATGATTATCGAGAGACAATATTTTGATAATAAATCATATATAATTTTTAATCATTCAGTCGACACGCTTAGGATTAACCTAAGCAAAAACGAAATAAATAACATAAACGAATACTTGACGAATTTCAATTCTGAAATAAACGAATTAAGTTCAAATTATCAGATACTTATCAAGCCATATTCATTTGAGATATTAACAAAAGAGGAATAATTATGAAATCTAAATTTTACATTATGCTTTTAATAGCTTTCTTGTTATCGTTATTTAGTTGTAAAAACAATACACCAAAAACTGAATCTGAAGAGACATACCAGAAATTTATGCCTGAATGGGCTAAAGATGCCGTAATATACGAAGTCAATATCAGACAACATACAAAATCTGGCACTTTTAATGAATTCACACAAGACATCCCTAGACTTAAAGAACTAGGTATAGATATCTTATGGATTATGCCTATACAAGAAATCGGAATAAAAAACCGAAAAGGAACTATGGGTTCATATTATTCAATAAAAAACTATACTAAAACAAATGATGAGTTTGGAAGTCTCGAAGACTTTAAGAATCTCGTTGAAACCGCACATCAGAATGGGATGTATGTAATTCTCGACTGGGTTGCAAATCATACAGCATGGGATCATGTTTGGACAGAAACCAATCCTGAATTCTATACACGTGATAGTAGCGGAAATTTTATCCCTCCAGTAGAAGATTGGGGTGATGTAATTGATCTCAACTATGACAATAAGAATTTGCACACGGCGATGATTAACGACATGAAATTTTGGATTACAGAGACTGATATTGATGGATTTAGATGTGACGTTGCCGAAATGGTTCCAACAGAATTCTGGAATGAAGCTCGTGAAGAACTTGATAAGGTAAAGCCTGTATTTATGCTCGCTGAAGCTGAAAAGCCAGAACTAAATGAAGCAGCATTTGATATGTCTTATTCATGGTGGCTGCTACATGGCATGAATCAAATTTCTAAAGGTGAAGCTAATGTAACAGAACTTGACTCCATATTAAACTGGGAAAAAAAGAATTTCCCAATAGGTAGTGTTAAAATGCGTTTCACTACAAATCATGACGAAAATTCATGGAATGGTACAGTCTTCGAAAGATATGGAGAAGGAAACCTTTGTTTCTCAGTATTATGCTACACATTACCAGGCATGCCACTTTTATACAGTGGACAAGAAGCCGGACTAGATCACAAAATAGAATTTTTTGAGAAAGATAATATCGATTGGTCAAATATTATTTATGAAGACTTTTATAAGTCTTTAAATAAACTTAAAAAAGACAATCCAGCATTATGGAATGGAGAATACGGAGGAGATCTCAAAATTATTCACAGCTCAAAAAAATCCCCAGTATTTGCATATACTCGTAGTAAAGATGACAACGTAATAATTACTATTCTTAATCTCTCGGGGAATGATACAAATACAACAATCAAAATTAAAGACAAAAATGCGACTTACAAGGACTATTTTACTGGAAAAGAATTAAATGCAAAAGAATTAAAGAACTTAGATCTCACTGCATGGGAATATATAGTTCTAATAAAAGAATAAATGAGATTTCTCAAGAAAAAACATATAAGTAATACTAACAGCCTCGAAGAAATAAAAAATTTAATGCTGTACAGAGTTTACTTGATAATAAGTATTATAGGTTTACCTATTCTACTTTACAACATATATTTTTATTTCTCCCTAAAGTCATCTATAATAGGAATAATCCAAGCATTATCATTTATACCCATTATTTTATTTCTCCCATTTTACACAAAGATCAGTTACAAAATTAAAGCCAATATGCTTATAGATGTAACAGTGCTTCTTGGGTTAATAAATTTTTATATTGCAGGTTATGCTGGAGCAGGGATTATTCTATTCTTAACAGCTGTAACTTTCTCAGCATTATTTCTCAAAACTCAAACCGCTATTATGAGAATAGTGATCTGTATTATAATAATGTGTGTAATAGCTTTCATGTATTCCACAAAAACTATTGTAGCACAAATAGATATTGATTCAGGTCTCCAAAACGGTTTATCTTGGTCTATTGCAATAGTATTATTTGCTTTGATAAGCATACTTTTCGCATATATTTATACTGTTATAAACAAAAACCTTATTAATAAAATAAATGATGCCAAGGAAAGTGAAAGGGAATTATCTGAAGCAAACTCTCAGTTACAAGATCTCCTCAAACAAAATGAAAGTACAAATAAACAACTAATAATTGCCTTAGAGAAAGCCAAAGAGAGTAATATGCTTAAGACTGAATTCCTTCATAACATGTCTCATGAAGTCAAAACTCCGCTAAATGGGATAGTAGGTTTTTCACGCTTGCTCCGAAAAAAAGGCATCACAGAACAAAAAAGAGAAGAGTTTATCGAAATAATTATTAGTAGTAGTAATAAACTCCAAAAAGTAATTGACGACATCGTCGAAATATCAATCTTAAATGCAAAACAGCAAAGACTATCTCTATCAGAAATAAATATCAACAAATTCTTATCAGAGCTTCACTCAATATTTTTATTAAAAATGAAGAAGAATGTACGTCTCATTCTAAAATCTGACACATCTACAGAAAACTTGACTATCGAAAGCGACCCACATGCTCTTACAAAAATATTAGGGAATATTATTGAAAACGCAATTAAATTTACAGACAAGGGTTCTATTGAAATTGGCTATACAGATAAGAATGATTCTATTATCATTTATATTAAAGATACCGGAATAGGAATTCCTGAGAATAATAAAGATTTAATATTTGAACGTTTTTCTCAGGCAGACAGTAACATTTCTGATGAATATGGAGGACTTGGGTTAGGATTATGCATTGCAAAGGAGAACACTGATATTTTAGGTGGCACAGTATATTTCGAATCCAATAATGACATTGGTACAACATTTTATATTAAACTTCCTAAAACTATTCCAGAAGCAATAAAAAATGAAATGATTAAGGATATACAACATCAGTAAGGAATAGACCTTCAGCAGGCGCAGATTGACTGGCTTTACCCCTATCCTTTGATTCTATAATTATTTTTAAATCATCACAACTCAGTTTATTTTTACCTACATCGACTAATGTTCCAACAATAGCTCGAACCATATTTCTTAAAAAACGATCAGCAGTTATTGTAAATATCAGTGTATCATCATGTATTTGAAATTCAGCTTGTGACACTTTACAATTATTTGTTTTAACATCAGTATGCAGCTTACTAAAACTCGTAAAATCAACTGTCGTTAAAAGTAATTTAGTTGCCTCATTCATAATCTGAATATCAAGCATAGAGTTAATAAACCAGGCAGAATCTTTTAAAAAGGGATTCTTTTTTAAAGTGATATAATATTGATAAGTCCTAGAAATAGCATCGAAACGTGCATGGAAACTATCCTCAACAGGTATAATCTGACAAATTGAAATAGAAAAAGGCAGATATGAGTTAAGCTTAGCTAAAGATTCTGAATTATAATTGTTTTTTGAATCAAAGTGAGCAGTATATTTTTTTGCATGGACACCAGTATCCGTTCTCCCACAACCAACTATTTGAACATTTTCCTTAAAGATTATCAAGAAAGCGTCTTCAATACATTGCTGCACAGTAATAGCGTTAGGTTGCCTTTGCCATCCATGAAAGTCCCTGCCAAGATATGATAAATCTACCCTATACCTCATTCAAAATAATCAGCTATTCTCTAATAAGTCTAATATTATAGACTTCTCCTTCGAATTCAAGTCGCATAACATAAATACCCGGAGCAATATCAGGATTTATAGCAATATCGTGTTTGCCTTTTTCAACATTAACAGATATTGGTTCAATAATCTCTTGACCGAGTATATTTATAAATGAGTATGTCAGTTCACCCGGGATATTTAAATCAATCCCTATTGTTAACTGATCAGAAAATGGATTTGGGTAAACACTTGTGTTAATAACTGCTGAATTTACAAATCCAACATAATTATCACAGAAAACGATATTTGAATAAGCCTCATCATAATACTCTCCATCTCCAGGAGAACAGCCATCAATACGTCTGACTTTTATTCTATAATAAGAGCCATCAGGATTAGGATTCATCTCAACCCAGTTAAAATCATTATAAAGTGTCGAATCCACTACAACAAGATTGTCAGGACTTGTTCCTCTCATAATAAAATAATAAACTACAAAAAATCCTTCATATTCACCCCAATCTAACCAACATGCTCCATTACCATCAGGTACCACATCAACTAAACAAGATCTATGCGTATCTGAGTAATCACTTTCAGATCCACATGAATCGACTGCTGTAATTTGATAACTATAATATTCATTTATTGGGTCAACATCTGTATCCTCAAAAATCGAAATTTCATTATATAATTTACTAGACAAATACTCAAATCCATCTCCAGAATCCTTGTATATTTTAAACAACTCTGTTCCTTCTCCCGGAGTCCTTTCCCAATACACTTTAATATTATTATCATCTGTAACACTAACCAAATTAATAGATTCATTATTATAAACAGTACTTATAATAACCTGAACAGTATCACCTAAATGACAACCACCTGCATCAACAACTTCGACAAAATAGACATCCTCATTTTCAACTGTTATTGTAGGATCTTCTGACCCAGTACTCCAAATATAATCACTAAATGTTCCAGGATTAAGCTCCAGATTATTTCCATAACATAAATATTCCACATCGTTAAATTCACCAATATCATCCATATATGGCTCTTCTACTACAGCACTAAGTATTTCAACACAATCTGTTGGATCTGTTATTGTTACATAATATTCTCCTGCTGATAGGTTATCGGCGATATTAATATTTCCTGCAACTGCGTCCTGCCAATCAAATGTAAACCCTACTCCTGAGCTACCATCAACAGTTACCTCTATTTGTCCATCAGCAAGCCCGTTACATGACATTGATGATGGAGTAATTGCATAAACATGTGGTACTGCCTGAGTTAAAGTTGTAAATGCCGTATCGTAACAGTAATAACTATCTCTTACAACAACTTCATAATATCCTGCTCCTAAACCAGTAATATGAGGAGCAACTCCAACAATATTTACATCTATATCATACCAAATATAAGCACTATAGGTACCACTACCACCAGAAGCATTGGCAAGAATTTCGCCATCTTCGTATCCACCACATGAAATTGGCGTTACATCAAGTGTTACTTCCAACTCAGGGGATTCAGTTATTTCATAATCTTCGGTAATTTCACAAAGATTCTCATCAGTAATAGTTAAATGATATATTCCTGCTGGTAAATCAGCAATATCATCAGTTATTGCATATATACCTATTTCTCCTTCATGAACCCATTCATAACTAAGATCTCCTGCTCCACCCTGAACATCAAGGAACACTTCTCCTGTTGAATCTGCATAACACAACACATTAGTAATATCCTCTGATATAATTTCAATTCCATCGGGTTGATCAATTGTAAAGTCTAATGTCGCTGTACAAAGGTGATCATCTGTAACAGTAACACTATAATCACCAGCTGGAGCATTAACAATATCATTATTACCATCTACGTAAGCAGGATCATTCCACTCAATAACATAGTCAAGAACACCACCCGTAACAGTGATATCAATCTCTCCAGTTAAATAGCCAAAACAATCTATATCCTGAGGTGTGCCAGTTATTTCAATAACTGTAGGCGCATCAATAGTTTGCATCCCAGAAGTCTCGCAAGCATTTGCATCAGTAATAGTAAATGAATAATCATCTTCAACTAAATCAACAATATCTGCTTCCTCATCACCAGAACTCCATGAATATGAATAAGGGATTGTTCCACCAGAGACATCCAAACTTATGCTTCCGTCAGTATCTCCAAAACAATTAATATCAGTATAATCAATTAAGTAATCCAAAAGGTCTGGTTGAACCATCTCATTTTCTAGCACTCGCGTACAAAAAGCACCATCACTAATTGTAACTGAATAAATTCCAGCAATAAGATTATCTCTAAGATATAATGTAGTATTTAAATTTTCCCATATATGTGAACCAGGATTTGAATACTCAAGCTCAATACTACCATTATTATCCCCATTACATAGCATTTGGGTAATAGTAATATTTGCATCATCAATTATATCGTAACTATCAATAAAAATAACTGAGTCAGCTACAATTTGTAATCCAGCATTTTGCACAAGAACATGATGATAACCACTTGATAAGGAATTAAAAGAAGTCCCTGCTTGCCAATTACTCCCATTATCTATTGAATATGTGTATGCTCCAACAGGGGCTATAATATCGAGACTAGCATCATCAACATCGTGACAACTTGGAGTGACGTCAGTATATGAAATTGTTTCTGATAAATTATAACACAATTTTCCAAGCCCATTACTTTCAAATCCAATCCATGCATAATTATTTCCCTGATCTGCTACAAATGAAACATTATATGGCATTGGAAATGGTGTCCATGTAGGCCCTACATTGTAAAGTTGCATATCTCCATTATCAAAGGAACACAACATACCCAAGGGTGATTCCACAAGTGATTCAATAACAGATGTCCCTGGATATGGATGAGCAAAACAGAGTGGTGTGGTCAATCCATCTTGATAAGAGCGTAAGGTTTGATCTGTACCAAAATATTGTGCAACTGAACTGTTTAAACATTTTGCTTTTGTATTTGCAGGAGTTGTTGCACATCCAGATAGTGTAGCATCATTCCAAATACCATCATAAAATTGAATAGCTGCATCGGTCAAAACCCACAATCTTCCATTTTCAAAACGAATTTGAGTAATATTATCGCTAAGTAAACCATCTGTAACATCTAAAGTATCTGTAACAACTCCTCCATCAATAACGGTTACCATATTAGGTGTAGCGATGTAAACAACACCCAAATCATCGGATGTAATTCCATTAATTATGTTACTTGTTAAACCGTCTGATGTAGTATAAGTAGTAATGTTTTCACCATCAATTATATTTAGTCCATCTGCAGTTCCTACCCAAATATTACCATTAATATCCTTATGAAAACATGTAATATCATTACTTGTCAATCCATCAGCACTACTATAAGTTCGCCAATGCAGATCATCAACTCTGTTAACTCCGAGATCTGTACCAACCCAAACTATATTCTCATCATCTACATAAATAGTTTGAACAGTATCACTAACAAGATCTCTATTTGTACGATAAATAATAAACGTTTCGTTATTATCAAAAACAGTAAGCCCATTAAATGGAGATGCTGCCCATATCTTATTATCACCAGCATGAGTTAAAAGTAGCTTACTTACAATTGTATTTGACAATCCATCATCATAATTCCATGTCGTGAATGTTGTCCAATCATATTTAACTAAACCAACAGAAGTTCCCATCCATAGATTTTGATTGTAATCTTCTTTAATTGAAAGAATATTAGCAGCGGGCAAACCTTCTACAGTAGTTATTGATGTCCATGAATGAAAATTATAAACTCCAACACCACCATTTGTTGCTAATGCAATATTACCATTATATAACTGAATAATATCATTAACTAACAATCCTGGCAAACCCGTTGAATTATCAAAATTAAGAAATTCACTTCCATCATACATTGACACACCATTTCCAGTGCCAAACCAGATATTATCATTCCTATCAGCAAAAATAACTTTAACCCCATTTGCAGCCAAGCCATCATCTACTCCAAGAGGATACCAGTTTGTTCCATCAAAATAAGAAACCCCATTTTCAGAGCCGCCAACCCATACTTGATTAAGATTATCCTCTTCAACACTCCAAATAATAGTTGAAGGCAATCCATCACCTAAAGTATAATTAACCCAACTAGTACCATCAAAAACCGACATACCTCCTGAGGTTGCCGCATAAATATCACCCGAAGAGTGCGCAAGTATATCATACACAATATTGCCTCCTAAACCATCATCTGTCGTATAAGAAGTAAATGTGGTGCCATCAAATTTTGTAATACCACCAATAGTACCAATCCAGACATTTCCGCTCAAGTCTTCTTCCAGACTTCTAACATTATCATCAACCAGAGCTTGTTCAAAGTTATAATATGTTGTCTGAGCATTTACAAATAATCCTGAAAGAATAAAAACTAAAAATAAGTATAGATTTCTCATGTAAGTAACTTTTGCAATTAGTATAAAGCAAATTTAAGAAATTTTAATATACACTTATAATAAAAAAGCGGTTAATAACACTTGTTATTAACCGCTTTCGTTGAAAAGTTAAAATATTTACATTATTTCAGTTTTGATAATGCTCTTTTTATTCTGACAATAGCCTCAATTAGCCTATCTTCGCTTGTGGCATAAGAAAATCTCAAACACTCCGGAGATCCAAAAGCATCACCTCCAACAGTTGCGACTTTTTCAGTTTCAAGAATATACAATGCAAGATCGGAAGAGTTATTTATTGTATAATTGCCATCAGATTTTCCAAAAAAATGAGAAATTTCAGGAAAAACATAAAAAGCACCTAAGGGCACATTAGTTTTTAATCCGTTGATTTCCTTTAATAGTCCCAAAACGAGGTCTCGTCTTTTTAAGAAAACTTCTTTCATCTCAACACAAGAAGCAGAACCTGCATTAAGCGCTGCCTCTGCAGCTTTTTGAGCAATAGTACATGCTCCAGAAGTAAACTGCCCCTGTAGTTTTGTTACAGATTTAGCAATCCATATTGGTGCTCCGATGTATCCAATTCTCCAACCTGTCATTGCATAACCCTTAGAAACCCCATTTACAACAACAATTCTATCCTTAATAATATCAAATTGTGCAATGCTTTCATGCTCTCCAACAAAATTTATATGTTCATAAATTTCGTCTGAAATCACAATAATATTTGGATGATTCTCAATCACTTTTGCAATTGACTCTAACTCTTGTTTTGTATATAAGGATCCTGTAGGATTCGAAGGGGAACTATATATAATTGCACGTGTCTTTGGTGTTATTGTTTTCTCCAACTGATCAGCAGTCATCTTAAAATCTGAGTCTATACCACAACTAATCACAATAGGAATCCCTTCAGCCAAACCGATCATATCAACATAACTAACCCAATATGGTGCAGGAACAATAACTTCATCACCAGGATTAATTATTGACAGAAAAACATTTATAATAGAATGTTTTGCACCTGCAGACACAACTATCTGACTTTCTGAAAATTCCAGATTATTTTCTCTCTTAAATTTATTAACAATCGCCTTTTTTAAGGAAATATACCCAGGGACAGGTGAATAATGAGTATAATTCTCATCTATAGCCTTTTTTGCTGCTTCCTTTACATGAATAGGAGTATCAAAATCTGGTTCTCCAATACTAAGATTAATTACATCAAAACCCTGTGATTGCAGGTCTCTGCTTTTTTGAGTCATAGCAAGTGTTGCTGAAACAGACATTCGCTTTAACCTTTCGGATACTTTTTCCATAATAAAATGTTTATAAAATAATATCTGCTAAGATAACATCTTAAAATTTAATTATTTAATATTGTAAAACATAATTCTTAAATTTTATACTATGTTTTTAGAAATAATTAAAATCACAATTCCTGGATTAATCGTATTTTTTACTTCGTATTTTACAATAAAAGCCTTATTACAAAAGGAGAGTGAAAACAGGAAAATCCAAGTTGTTCTGCAAAATCAGAAAATGATTACTCCCATTCGCTTACAAGCCTATGAAAGAGTCATACTATTCTTAGAAAGGATTTCACCTAATAGTGTAATAATACGCTTACAAACACCAAACATGACAGTACAACAATTACACAAAGAAATACTTGTTATTATTAGAAGTGAATTTGAACACAACCTATCTCAGCAACTTTATTTATCAATTGATGCATGGGAAATGATTCGTAATTCTAAAGAAAGGACAATCAAACTAATTAACTCTTGTTTAAAAGATCTTGATCCTAATGACAATGCCATTAAATTGAGCCAAGCAATCTTTGAGAAACTAATTGAATTGCAAACACCACCGACTCAAGAAGCGATAAACTTTCTTAAAAAAGAGATTAGCACTTTATATTAAAATTGTATGTTACAAAAAAATGCCGCTTAAAGCGGCATTTTTTATTTATCGTATTAAGGTTACAATTCCCTGCTCCTTATATAAAGTTTCGTTCCAATCATGGAATTCACAATACCAATGATACAAACCGTTGGGCAATATTTCATCCCCTTTAACACGGCTTCCATTGTCTGTTCCATCCCAAGAGCCATTTGTACAAGCATCGCAAGATGCATTTGAATCAAACTTATCAGATTCATATACCAGATTACCCCATCTATCATAAACAATCATATAAAATGTGTTTTTATCAATTCCGTTTCCACATGGACGGAAGCAATCGTTCATACCATCACCATTTGGTGTAAATGAAGTTGGCATATAAAACGCAAATTCATTTCTAACGATTATTACTCGTGATGTTGTATCTCTACAACTGTTTGCTGTCTCAGCAACAAGAATCACTTCATATTCACCAATTGTTGGGTATAGATGTCTAGGACTTACAAAAAGAGAGCTATCTCCATCACCAAAGAACCAGTAATAATTATCTGCTTCAACAGAATAGTTTATAAACTCAATCTCAGGTGCAAGCATAGAAACAATCTCAGGAGTTGCTTCAAATAATGAAGTAGGTCCCTGGTAAACTTCTACCATGTTTTCTACTGTTCTAGTACTTAGACATCCAAAGTCATCTGTTACTTCAAGAGTAACGGTATAAACGCCAGGTTCTTCATATATATGGATAGGACTCTTATCCGTCGAAAATCCATCATCACCAAATCGCCACAAATAAGTCTGCCCCATATCCGGAGTTTCCTCAGTAAAGTACGCTGCAAATGGCGGACAACCATCAACATCTTCAACAACAAATATATTTCCAGGTATATTTCTAACAATAATATTAATTGAATCTAAAACCGATGGAGTTCCACACATATCTTCAAGCGTAATATAAAACATTGTAGTTGTATCAGGATACACATTAAATGGAGATGGAACTACAGTACCATTCTGAAGAGTCATTAAATATGGTCCACCATTACCACCTTCAACATCAACATAAACTTTTGCAGGATCTCCAGGACAAATAGTATCATTGCTAGTCAATACTGATAGTATTTCTAAATCAGGGTGAACAGTAACAATTGAAGTCCGTGGTGTACTTGAACAATCATGTGAATCAGTCACAACTAAACTATAAGTTGTTGTAACAAGAGGACCTACCTCCCACTGATTTGAATTATATTCAGTACCATCTGTACCAGACCAATGGAAATCATAATAAGGAGTTCCACCTGTTGCCTGAGTAGTTAAGAGTGATGACTGTCCCTGACAGATTGTACGATTACCAATTGGTAAAACATATATTTCATCAGGTTCTTCAATTATAAAATCAGCTGTTATTCTACAGTCATGATCATCCATAACTGTAACCGTATAAGTACCTACTGCGTTCGTCATAGAATAATCATCATACCCGTTTGGCCACAAATATGTATATGGTGGCACACTACCTTGTACAAAAACAGTTGCTACACCATCGTCATAACCATAACAAGTTGCAGGATCGACATCGCGTGTGAAAGTTAATTCAGTAGGTTCTTGAATAATAAACATTTCACTTACCTGACAACCTATAATATCTGTAACAGTAACAGTATAGATATCTGCACACAATCCATTATAAACATTATTTGAAGCCCCCCAGCTATATTGAAATGGGGCAAGACCTCCATGCATTACTATCTCAGCACTACCATCACAAGAATTGTGACACCTATTATCCGCAAGAATCATAGAATCAATTACCATCTCAGGACTAACCGTTACTATTGTTGTAGATGTATTACTAAGACAACCATTAAAGTCTTCAACATATACATTAAAAATAGTTGTAGTATCTAGATTAACATTAAGAGTTGGTCCAGCAATAATATATCCATTGCCTTCTCCTTGTTCCCAGTAATATGAGTAAGGAACAGTTCCTCCCATTCCTTGTGATTGTATCGCACTTGAAGTACCTTCACAAATCGCAATATTTGGAGATGTTGCAACCAATAATTCGTCAGGTTGTGTAATATCAAAACATTCCATTATAAAGCATTCATTTTCATCTTGTATTGTCACACAATAGTTCCCTGATACAAGTCCAGTTCTAGTGGATGTTGACAATCCAATATCAGACCACAAATACTCTAAGCTACCAGTTCCACCAGATGCATTTACTATAATCTCTCCATCATTAGACTGATAACAAGTCAAATTTGTTGAGCTTGTACTATTAATTACTAATTCAGCAGGTTCATTAATAGTATATGTTTCAACTGTTGTACAGCCATTCGCATCCGTTACAGTAACACCATAATCTCCAGCACATAAATTATTTAATATATTTGTTGGTGAAGCCCAAGAATATGAATATGGCAAAGTCCCACCAGTTACAGTTAATTCAGCGCGGCCATTACAACTTTGATAGCATGGATCATCATCTATTAGTAAAGTATGTGAAAATAGTTCAGGGTTAATAATATTTACTAAAGTATCTGGTGAGTCACAACCATCGGCACTAACTTGAAGTCCGATTGAATGTATTCCAGACGCTAACCAGTATATCTCAATTGGTCCTTGTCCAGTACCACTAACAACAGTTGCACCGTCATAAGTCCAATTGTAGGTAGCTGTTGCTCCAACATTACCAACATAAGTCAATATTGTATGATCTGCATTACATAATATTGGGTCATAAGTGAATTCTGTAGTTGGTACAGGGTAGAATTCAACAATTACTTGGTCTGCATTACTACAAGTTGGGGTCAAGTTTTGTTCTGTCCATTCAAATTCATAACTGCCCCAAGCATCAACAGTAACAATTGCTGTTGGAGAAGTCTGATTTGTCCAAGAAGCATTACCAAGACCACTAACCATTGTCCAAGTTCCAGTATTTCCTGTTGCTAAAGTAGCAGAAAAAGTATATGTATTTGCACACACGTGATCATCAGCACCAGCGCTTGCTATTGGCATAGTACAACAACTTGCATCATCTGCAGGCAGAACTGTTATTTGAATTATTGTATCATAAGTACAACCAAAATCATCCGTTACACTAAAGGTATAATCCAAGTCTCCAGAGGTCAGTGGTGCAGCTGTAGCAACACCATCAACATCTGTTTGAATCAATTCTCCTGACCAATAAACATCGGCAGGATCAATATCTGTTGTATATGTCCATATATTTGCACCGCCAGGAATTAGATAATCTGCGAAATGTAATTCAACAGTAAAAACATTACCATCATCAAGACCTAAGTTATCTAAAAAGTGAATACACCACTCACCATTAAGAGGGCATCCTACCAAAGAACTAAAGTCACCAGATGGCTGATAATCGCCAGCAGGCATTGATGACCCAGAGTTGCAATTAGCTGACATTAGTGATGGTGCTGTTTCATCCCAACAATATTGCCAACCTGTTCCAGGATTACAATCATCTGCCTGATCAGGAACTCCAAAATATGTTGAACTACAAGCTTGTTCAAAAAGCATAGCAGTTTGACCATTAGGACATTCAATCCAAATATCAAGGTCACCTGTATATGAGTGCTCCATATTCATACATATAGACTCAACATCTGACGCAACTGTAATATACTGCCCAGGAGCAAATGCATTATGTGTAAAACAAGCCTCTTGATCCACTCCCACAACATCTTCAAAACAAACTTCCACAAAGGCAATTTCAGGAACCTGCAATACCCATGGTTCAATCTGCCAAGCACCAGTTAAGTCCATAGTTGACCCTGGACAACCACCAGTACCAGTAGACCCAACAAAAGTCGGTGCCAGAGACACACGAACCCTCCATGGATCGCCAACCGGCATTGAACATCCATTCCCATCTATAGCTATAAGATTTATATGATAACCGCCTGGGTTATCAAAAGTATAATTTATTACATTTAACCCAACACCTTCCACATCATCCTGTCCTGCTTCACTAATAATCATCCAATGCCAGTTTGTTGTTGCATCCGATTGATCATAATCACCACCTGTATTTGGGTAATTCCCTAAAGCGGTAAAAGTAACATCATCTCCCTGACAAACATCTACCCACAATGAATCTGTTGGTGCTGTTAATGCAGGTACAGAACTTGCGATATCAATGGTAAAATCCTGGCAAGGAAAACCACAGCTAATCACAGCAGCAAACCCAGGTTCAGTAACAGAACCATCCGTATGCCATACCAAAGTCATACATTCACCACTAGACTCTATTGTCTCATTCAGAAGACTTGTTCCACCAGCATTAAGAATAATCTGATCGGAAGCACTTGTTGGACCATCATAAATTGACAAATGATCATAAGTAGCAGACTCCGTATCAAACACAGTAAAATTAAGTGTCATTGTTGCACCAGGAATAGTACTACAAATAGTAATAGTATAATCTTCACTACTACTATAATCACCTCCTGCTCCTCCAGAATCATATAGTGTACCTGAACAGGCATTTATTGTACCACCAGAACTTATTAAATAAGTTTGTGCATATATTCCTGAATATCCAAGAATAAATAATGCAGCTATAAGTATTTTTAATTTATTAATTTTCATCCTGATAAATATTAAAGTTTTTAGCTAACTTAACAACTGACTCAAATACAATAGCATTACCTGTATTACCGATGCGATAATACATTTTAGTATTATATTCTCTTTCAAAATAATACTTAAAAACATTAAAAGTTTCTTCATTAACACTTTCAACATTATCACCAACAATTTTATTTACTGGATCAAAATGTATTAGGTAAGGCATTTGCTCACACTTTTCGATACCTGCATAAACAATAGTATAGGAATTATCCAAATACCAATTTAAATATTCTAATTGGTCCTGATTGTTTAGTTCCAAATCACTCAGATATTCTTCAGAATATACAGCATCCAATCTTGTGTCAACAGATACTGACTGGGCTGATAATGAGGCTGCAATCAAGAGCAATAAACCTACTAATATTGAAATTCTTTTCATGTTACAAAATATTATTTAATCAAATAACGTAAACTCC
>CAZUQY010000026.1:0-16514 GCA_964622935.1 uncultured Bacteroidales bacterium
GTAGTTTCTTTAAAATATTACTATTAGCATTGCTATTGTTTTCTGCATTATTGTCTTATTCACAAGTAAATGATGCTGGTTTATGGTTGAGTATTGATGTTAAGAAAAAGTTTACTCAGGCTTTCTCCTTGCAGTACTCTCATAGTACAAGATTTAATGAAAACATTTCTGAAACAGGTAGTATCATTAATGAGATTGGAGTAAATTATAGATTTAATAAGAGAAGTAAAGTGTCTTTGTTTTATCGTTTTAAAATGCAACGCGAGTTAAACAATATGTATGTTCCTGTCAGTAGATTCTATGTTGATTATTCTTATGGACTTAATCCCGGAAACTTTGACTTAGATTTTAGGTTAAGATTTCAATCTCAACAGAAAAATGTTGCTTTTTATGATTTTGATGATATTACAGGAAATACAATACGCCCAAAGATAAGTCTTAAAACCTCTGTTAGAAAGTTCGAACCTTATGTTTTTGGAGAACTTTTTATCCCCATATTCGATAGTAGTAGCGCATCAATTGATAAAATCCGAATTGGTCTTGGCTTGGAATACGAAATAAATAAAAGACATTCTATTGATGTGGGTTATATGATTCAAAAAGAGCTTTATGAGAAAAACCCAGAAACAGATTTTGTTATTAAAATAGGATATAAGTTTAATTTCTAGATTTTAATACAAAACTTTGCATCTAAATATAAATGAACACGAAGTGTACATCATTTGATTAAATGTGACAGTTTCTTGATAATCCTGAAAAAAAACCTGGCATCAACAAAAGGATTTTATAAAAGTCAACAAAAAAACTAATTCTAGCAACTTTATTTTATAATTTCGTCTTGTGTTTGTAACTCAATAAAAATGAAGAGATGAAAAAAATCAAATGGTTTTTTATACTGTGTTTTTGTATGCAAATTGGAAATGGCTATGCAGAAGAAGTGGTTTGTGATGATTTTACAACATATAATTGGCAACCAGAAGGAGATGTTTTAGGCTATTGTCAACAAGGAATGTCTCCAATTGTTAATGTCCCATATTTTGATAATGTTGACTTAGGTGTTTGGGATTATAGTCAGGAGATGCAGTCTGGATTGTATGGAGTAACTTCCGGAGCAAGTTTTTCTTTTGATGGCAGCAATCAAATTATTAATTTCGAAATATACGGTTTTGAATCGCAATATAATCAAATGGGTTTCTCTTTAAATGGTGGTGAGCCAATTGCTCTTGACGGAGCTTTTCCAATGGTAATAAATGGCGTTATTGTTGATTTAGACATGTCTGCACTAAATTTGCCTGGCTGGGAAAATGCTTATTTATCATTTACTGGAAATGTTGATGCAATAGAGATTTATGTGTTTGAATCAGGAATTCTTAGTATTTGTGTGGGGCCAAATTTGGGAGATGCTATTTGCGATGATTTTACTGCTTTTGATTGGCAGCCTGTTGACGAAATATTAGGTTATACTCAGTCAGGAACTTATCCTTTGGTGAATGTCCCATATTTTGATAATGTTGGCGTTGGTGTTTGGGATTATAGTCAGGAGATGCAGCCTGGATTGTATGGAGTAACTTCCGGAGCAAGTTTTTCTTTTAATGGCAGCAATCAAATTGTTACTTTCGAAATATACGGTTTTGAATCTCAGTATAATCAAATCGGCTTTTCTGTAAATGGAAGTGACCCAATAGCGCTGGATGGATTTTTCCCCATCGTCGTCGATGGTATTACAGTTGATTTAGACACGTCTGCTCCAAATTTGTCAGTCTGGGAAAATGCTTATTTATTATTAACTGGAAATGTGTATGAAATAGAGATTTATGCTTTTGAATCTGGGATTCTGAGTTTATGTTCTCAACCAAACACCTCTATTGCTGCTTGTGATGATTTTACAACCTACAACTGGGATCCTGGAGTTGAAATACTTGGCTATACTCAAGGAGGAAATTCACCGATAATTAATGTTCCATATTACAATGCTCCAGATGCAAACCCATGGTATTTTGACCAAAACAATCAACCCGGAATGTATGGAGGTGTAAGCGGAGCAAGATTTAACTTTAGCGGAACAAATCAATTAGTTCGTTACGAAATATATGGATTAGATGAGCAATATGGTCAAATGGGCTTTTCTGTAAACGGAAGTGACGCAATATTTCTTGATGATAATTTCCCTTTAGAGGTAATTGGTGTCACGATTGATTTAGATTTATCAGCTCCAAATGTGGGTATTTGGGAAAATGCCTATTTAACTTTTACTGGTCTCGTTACCGAAATTCAGATGTATGCTTTTGAATCTGGAATTATTAGTATGTGTATTGAAACCTTAACCTTAATAAAAAGCAATAATGATGATGTCTTTGATAGGGTAAATATTTATCCAAATCCGGCCAAAGATTTTATTGAAATTTCAGGAATAAATGCTGGTACAATTAAGATAATTAATTTGCAAGGTCAAATTGTCAAAACATTGAATGCAATTGCAGCAATTACATCAGTAGATATATCAAATTTATCAAGCGGAATTTATATGGTGCAAATTCAAACTGATAATGAAATTATTGTAAAAAAAATTGTTAAACAATAGTTTTCGATTTTATAAAATGATCTTATGAGTAGACAAACTAACTTAAACGAAGCCATTGTTCAAAGAAGAGTTCATTTTTGATAAGTTGTTAATTAATTTAATAGCTTTCAATTTTTTTTAATAAATTGACAACTAACTCATTATTAAAATATTTTTTATTTAATCTGATTTTTTTATTTAATTTTGCTTAGACTCAAAACTAACTATTATGAAAAAGAAAAGCCCCGGATTTTTATCTATCCTGATAATCGGATTATTTGCATGTGCAGTTTCATTTTCCGGCTGTAAAGACGATCCTGAAGAGGAAAATGGAACAGTAAATATTAAACTTTATGATGCCCGTACTCCTCACACATCTTCAAAAACAACTGCAGCAGGAATAATTGATGCAGAACAGTTAGCTAAATGTGAGATTACTTATTCTTCTATTCAGTTAAAAAACAGCGAAGGTGAATATATAGAACTTTTAATTTCTCCAACAACAGTCGATTTACGAAATTTGCAGGGGACTGTTAGCAGTCTTTTGTCAGCAAGTATTCCGATAGGATCTTATACCGCAATAAGCATCACTGTTTCAGGTGTGAGCACAACTTATCAAAATAATAATTACACAGCATCAGTTTCTGCATCTGCTACTGCTACACTTTCAACAACTCCTGGGGTTACTTATACCGAGGCTCAAGGTGTTGTAAATGCTTTTGCAGGAGGAGCCATCAGTTTTGAATATCCACTTGTTTTTACTTTGGTTGATGCTGCAGATATCGAAAACATTCATATTCAGTTTGATACTGACGCATCAGTTTATGTTGTATCATATTCATATCAAACTTATACTTGGAATTTTGCCGCTATCAGACCTGCATTAAATGCTTATTTTATTCTTGAAGAAGGAATTCAACAAATCAGACATTCACCTCCATACGGAATTACTATCGTTTCGCAAGACGCCGTTGATTACTATGGGATTCATACATTTGTAGATTTTAATCAAGTGGGTGGAACAATCACTGCTCATACTTCTCAACATGTATTTAGAGGTGAAGACGGAACTTTAATCGTGGATGCTGAAACTATGGAAGTAAACAACAATGCCTTAGTTCCAAATACTGTTGCGGCTACTGGCGAAAGCGATATCCGATCTGATGAAGCTTTTGATTATACCCAAATTGTAAGTAATCTAGCTTCACAAGGATATAATTTGGTTTCAGGAAACACATATTATTTTAGTCTTCGAAAAACTTGGACTATTAGCACTGACGGAGCAAGCTATGATTTAACCAGAATGTGTGAACCAATTCCAATAGTTATACCTTAATCAGTTTTTTTAAATAGCTTGGGTTTCGCTTTTTAGCTCAATCAGGTATATTCCTGCCAAGAGATGACTTATGTTTATCTCGTTATTGTCAGCACTTAGATTTTTACTTAAGATATTGACTCCAACACTGTTATAAATAGATATTTGCGAAGACTCTTTCTGCAGTAATTCAACATAAATTCTATCTGATGCAGGATTTGGATAAACATCAAAGCTAGAATTGTCAATATTACTACTATCAATGCCGGTCTTAGCGCCTTTGATATTTGCTCTAAGCTCCATGTTTTCTGCCCATGCCCCAATTTTTAAAGTTTTTCCCCTAAACACATACCAATTCATCCAAAATTTTCGTTTTAAGATTGCAAGCCCTTTAATACTAATTTTAATCCATACAATTATGAAAGATTTACTGATTACTTCCATCATAATTATGCTAACAGCATGTATGTCTTATGCACAAGATACTGTAGCTATTAATTATCACGAAAATGGTAGGTTAGCAGCCTTGGTAACAAACTTTGGAGATAGTGTCGATATTATTGCTTTAAATAAATATGGGGTAAAGATTTTTGAACGCACATGTAATCTCGATGATGATATTGTTGATTATACTTTTACTTATTTTGACAGTGGTGCTGTCGAGAGCATAAAATTGGCTGTTAAAAATCATGATAATAATATTAGTGATGTTCAATATGCTGAGTTTAATGAGTCTGGATTACAAGTAACTACTAGACACGTAACAGGAGTTGATGTTGTTATTGAGGAAGAAGGAAAGTCATATAATTTTGAAGGAGGTGTGGTTTTTAAACCAAGATTTGAAAAAGAATAGACATTACAATTTGTATTAGTAGCTGATAGATATTATTCTTGTTATTATCTTAAGGGAATTTGAGAGGATATTATTGCATTTTATAAACTATCGAATTTATATTCATTCCGGCACCAACAGATGCAAATACAAGGATATCTCTTTTGTTTATACTGTGAGGTTTTAGTTTGTTTTTCATTATTAAATCTAATAATGTTGGCACTGTTGCAACGGATGAGTTTCCTAACCAAGAAATCGTCATCGGCATGATGTTTTCTCCGGCATCTTTGATTCCATATAGGCTATAAAGTCTTTTTAAAATTGCATCATCCATTTTTCCATTTGCCTGATGTATTAGAACTTTGTTTACTTCCCTAATGTGAGTATTGCTTTTGTCAAGACAAGCTTTTATTGAAATTGGAACTTTTTCAATTGCATATTGATAAAGTTTTCTCCCATTCATCTTTAAAAAGATATTATCTTGGTTGGCCTTATCGGTTTTGTTTGATTTGTCCATATATAACATCTTAGAGAATGAATAAGTGTCGGATTGCGTTTTATGGGCAAGTATTCCTATCGGCTCTGAACTACTTTGAGCTTCTAATACTACAGCTCCTGCACCATCTGCATATAGCATACTGTCTCTATCGTGTGGATCTGAAACTCTCGATAAAACATCAGCACCAATTACTAAAATCTTTTTCGCATCACCCGATTTTATATAATAATTTGATTGTATAACAGCCTGTATCCATCCCGGACATCCAAAAGGTAAATCGTAAGCAACAGTATTCTCATTTTGAATAGCTAATTTATATTTTACCCTAGCAGCTATAGTAGGCACCAAGTCTATTCGTTTGTTTTCGTTGCGTACATCGCCAAAATTATGAGCAACAATAATATAATCTAAGTCTTCTTTGTTAATATTAGCCGACTTAATGGCTTCTAAAGCTGCGAAATATGCAATGTCTGATGTTATCAAATCGTCGCTTACATAACGTCTTTCAGAAATAGTAGAAATATCTTTAAATTGATCAATAATATCCTCGTTTGATTTCTCCAGTCTGTTTCCTTCGGCATCATAGAATTTATTTGTAATAAAATCTTCGTTTTTTATTCGTTTAGGAGGAATATAACTTCCGGTTCCTGTAATTACACTATATATAGAATTTCCCATACTATTCTTATTTGTATTCATTAAGCGGACTTGTATATAAAAACAAAAAAAGTGTAAATATTAAGGTAGGAATACTTAAATATCTGCATTTTTGTTAAAGCGATTATCTTTCAAATATAGAAAATATTATTATAGATAAAGTATATATATATTCTATTTATACTCAACTTCGATAGGATTTTTTATTTAGAAATAGAGTCATAATATAAACTTTATAGGCTATGTGCTTCACAGTTATAAACTAGCTATCGTATAAAATTTGTTATTATTTTTCTCTCTTTCTCCGGAGGAATTATCTTCCCTTTTCCATTTTCAATCAACTTTAGTAGATATACCATGTTTTTACCTAATACGCGCATGATTTGAACCCCCTCTTTGTCTTCTAGAACTTCACCAGGAGTCGTTCCGTGAATTACATTCCAATAATTAGAAGTAGGTATCAACATTTCAGAATAATTTAAGAAATTGTTTAATTCATTAAAAGCTGGTAAACCCCCAGATCTTCTAACTGCAACTACACTTGTGCCAACTTTATGTCTGAATAAACTGTTGTTCATTCCTGCAACATAAAATGCTCTGTCTAGGAAGGATTTCATGTTCCCAGACATAGAAGCATAGTGTACAGGTGAACCTAAAATAATGCCATCAGCTTCTTTCATTTTTTGAATCCAAATATTTACGTCATCTGTATCAGTAATGCATTTTTCGTCTCTTGTTTTGATACAATTGTTGCACGCCAAACAGCCACTTATCTTTTTGTTCCCAACAGTAATTATTTCAGTTTCTATACCTTCTTTTTCTAATTCATCAGTTACAAGTTTTAAGGCATGATATGTATTTCCTTTGGCGTGTGGACTTCCGTTGAATGCTATTACTTTCATAATATCAGTGTTAATTATTTGAAATTTAATTTATTTTTTTGAAGTGTAAATTTTTACAGCCCCAAAAAGAAGGTTTTTCTTGTTTAACTTCTTCAAACCTTGTTTTTCTAATTCATCAAAAACGTTTATGTTTTTTGCGAAATCAAAAATCGAGGTTTGTAAATATTTATATGCTGATTTATCTCTTGAAATCATATGACCAATTATTGGTAAGAAAACTTTGAGGTATATAATAAAACCCCATCTGAAAAGGAAAAATCTTGGTTGCGAAAATTCCATTATCGAAACAATTCCTTCACTTCGTAGAACTCTATAGAATTCAGAAAATCCATTTTCTAATGAAGTAAAATTCCTGATGCCGAATGAAACTGTAATTAAATCGCATGACTCATTTTCAAGTGGGAGAGATTCAGCAGCAGATACAATGAATTTAGCTATTGGCACTTTTGATTCGGCTATTTTGAGCATATTGGAAGCCGGATCTATTGCATAGTATCTATTTGCATTAAGACTTTGCAGGTTTTTTAGTAAATCTCCTGTTCCTGATGCTATGTCAACAATAGTTTTGTATTTTCTGAAAGAGAGTCTTTTTACGAATATTTTTCGCCATCTTTTATCAAGACCAAATGAAAGAACATGATTTAGCTTATCATATGTGCCTGCGATATTGTCGAACATTGCAGGTGTTTCTTTTTTGTTTAGTGTCTTGTCGATGGTCATGGGATAAAAAAACAAAGGGCATTTGTGTTTTAGAAATGCCCTTTGTTTTTTTGTATTATTTGCGTTTTTTATTTTGTTGCATTTTTTGTGCAGATTCTAGCCTCTGCTGCCATTTTGATTTTGGCTTTGCAGGTTTCTTTTTATTTGATTCCATTTCAAAAAGAACTTTCTTTTCATCAATAATAAATTTCTGAATTAACCAGGTCTGTAAAATAGTAATAACGTTTGCAAGGAAATAATAGAAACTTAATCCAGCTGAGTATTTATTGAACCAGAAAATCATCATGAAAGGCATAATGTACATCATTGATTTCATTCCAGGCATATTACTGTTCGTAGGCTGATTTGCACTTGTCATGCGAGTAGAAATTAGCATCGATGCTGCCATTAAAAGAGTAAATAAACTTACGTGATTACCATAAAAGCTAGAAATCAGAGGGATATTTACTGACCATTCAACTATGGCATCATAGGTAGATAAGTCATTTGCCCATAGGAAACTTTGTTGACGCAATTCAATAGAAGCAGGGAAGAAGCGGAACATTGCAATAAGAATAGGGAACTGCAATAACATTGGCAAACAGCCACCCATAGGACTTGCTCCTGCCTTTTTATAAAGCGCCATTGTAGCTTGTTGCTTCTCCATCTCCTTACCTTTAGGGAACTTCTTTGTAATTTCATCAATCTGAGGTTTTAGAACCCTCATTTTTGCTGATGATTTATAAGACTTATACGTTAATGGGAATAAGGCTATTTTTATTATTAAAGTCAGCAGTAGAATAATTATCCCATAATTACTTATAAAGCCTCCAAGCCAGTTAAAAATTGGGATAATAATAAATCGGTTAACCCATCCGAAGATTCCCCAACCAAGAGGGACAACTTTTTCAAGTTTTAAATCATATTTTTTTAGAGTAGAGAATTTATTTGGCCCAAAGTAGAAATTGAATTTTTGAGTTTCTTTGTCCTCGTTTGTAAGGCTAAAAGTGAACTCTGATTCGAAATACTTAAGGTATTTACTTTCCTCGTCTTCGATTTTCGTGATTTTTACAGTAGGATTATCAAGTTTGTTTTGGGCAATAAGTATTGAAGAAAAGAACTGTTGTTTACAAGCAACCCATATAGCGCTTCCTTTACTGTCAAAGCTGTCTTCGTCCTTACGTTCACTGAGGCTTTCGATGTCGTCGTCAGTCATTCTGATAAAAGCCGTAGTATTGCTAGCTTCCCAGTCACGCCCACGTTCAAAGCCGGGCATAAGTTGATTCCATCTTAGTGTAACATACGAATTGTTGTGAAATTCATCTCCAAGCCCAACAAAGTTGATGTCAAAATCAATCATGTATTCGTCTGGCTTAACAGTGTACAAATATTCAATATATTTATCTTCTCCTGCATACAAACGCATGCCAGCTTGAAGAGGCTTGTCTGTAACTTTTATTTCCTTGTTGGTATTTGTAGGAACAAAGTACATGTCGTCTGTAATTAGAGCTTTACCCTGAGCATTTAATTCCAAACCAAAAACACCTGTCGAATCATTTGTGAAAAGTATCAATGGCTCTTGATAATATGTTTTGTAATCTTTAAGTTCTACCGAATATATCTTACCACCTTTGGTTGTAAGAGTGAGGATCATCTGGTCGTTTTCGATAGTATAGAATTCTTCATTGCCCTCCGCAGCATCTTTAAAAACGCCATATTCTGTTGTGAGTGCAATTTGTTTTAAAGAGTCCTTTTGTCCCTCAGGAATCATATCCGGAATTTCAATTGCAACTACTTCATTCTTTTCAATACTATCCTGTTCTTGAGTTAGTACAATTTGTTCTGCTCGCAGAATTGAGTCTTTTACTTTTTCTACTTGTGCTATTGAATCTTGCTTTCGTTTTGCATCAGCTAATTCTTCTTTACTTGGCTTTGTTATCATCATATACCCAACCAGTAAAACGCCGATTACTACTAAACCTATTATACTATTTTTATCCATATTTGTTTGCTCCTTTTTAAGATCTTTTTTTAGCTTATTATTTTTCTATTGTTGCTTTAACAAAACTAACGAAAATTGGATGAGGGTTAATTACCGTACTTTTATATTCGGGATGAAATTGAACTCCAACAAACCATTTATGTTTTGGAATTTCTACAATTTCAACTAGTTCTGTTTCAGGATTGATCCCTGTAGCAATCATGCCGGCTTTTGAGTACATTTCCAAGTAAGAGTTGTTAAATTCAAAACGATGTCTGTGCCTTTCAGAAATCTTTAATGTTCTATATGCTTTGTTTGCATTAGAATCCTTAAGTAATTTACATGGATAAGAACCTAATCTCATTGTGCCGCCCTTGTCAGTAATCATTTTTTGTTCTTCCATGAGATTGATTACAGGATTTTTGCATTTTTGGTCCATTTCAAGTGAATTTGGATCTTCAAGCTTGAGAACATTTTGTGCAAACTCTATTACTGCACATTGCATTCCCAGACAAATGCCTAAAAATGGAATGTTGTTTTCACGTGCATACTTTACAGCTAGAATTTTACCTGCTATTCCTCTGTGCCCAAAACCTGGGGTTACGATAATTCCTTCAACGTCTTTTAGAAGTTCTTTGTATGTGTTTTCATTAACATGCTCAGAATGAATATATTCTATATCAACTTTTGTTTCATTGGCAGCACCGGCGTGAATAAAAGATTCGTTTATTGATTTGTATGCATCTTTTAGTTCTACATATTTACCAACAAGGCCTATTTTTACATAATGTTTTGGCTCCTTATATTTCTTGAGAAAATCTTTCCATGGTTTAAGATCAGGTTTTCCGCGAAGTTCCATATTGAAATGGTTAATAACAAGCTCATCAAGCTTCTCTTTTTGCATTTCAAGTGGCACTTCATAAATAGTTGAAACATCAAGAGATTCAACCACTGATTCTTTTTGAACATTACAGAAATTAGCAACCTTTGTTCTTATATCATTATTTAATTTGTGTTCTGTTCTTAAAACAAGCACATCGGGTTGTACGCCGGCTTCAAGTAATGTTTTTACTGAGTGTTGGGTTGGTTTAGTTTTTAATTCACCGCTTGCTGCTAAAAATGGTACAAGTGTAAGATGAATCACCATGCAACGGTTTTTTAATTCCCACCTAATTTGACGTACAGATTCTATATATGGTAACGATTCAATATCACCAACAGTACCACCAATTTCAGTTATTACAAAATCGTATTTATTTTTAGATCCAAGGAGTTTTATTCTTCTTTTAATTTCATCAGTTATGTGAGGAATAACTTGAACTGTTTTACCAAGAAAATCACCTCTTCTTTCTTTATTAATAACATCCTGATAAATACGACCTGTTGTAACATTATTTGCCTGTGATGTAAAAACGTTTAGAAATCTTTCGTAATGACCAAGATCGAGATCTGTTTCGGCACCATCTTCTGTTACATAACATTCGCCATGTTCATATGGATTTAAAGTGCCTGGATCGACATTAATATAAGGGTCAAGTTTTTGAATTGTAACTTTATATCCTCTGGCTTGTAATAATTTTGCCAAAGAAGCTGAGATAATTCCTTTCCCTAATGATGAGGTTACTCCTCCTGTTACAAATATGTACTTTGTTGTTGCCAAAACTTATTTATTTAAAACGTTAAACTTATTCCCAGACTTGGCATAATGGGTAATTGATCAACCCGGTTATAGTCAACTCTGTCGAAGTAGAAAATATTTTGTCTATTGTAAACATTTGTTACACTTAGATTGATTTCAAGTTTCGAATACTTTGATAGTTCAAACACTTTGTTTAAAGTAAAATCAAGCCTATGGTAATATGGTAAGCGCCCTGTATTTAAATCACCGTAAATAATTCCAAGGGAACCATTACTTTGCCAGTATGGGTAATTAAGACTGTTATACAAGTCTGTTTCTTCATAAAAACCAGCTGTTTGGGTGAATGGAAATCCTGAACCCAAATTCCACCTAGCACTAAGATTCCACGAATTTTTGTTACCAAATCTATATGTTGTCACAAGGTTTATATTGTGCCTTCTATCGTAATGTGGGCTATAAATATTTACGCCATCGTCACGCTTAACCCATCCTAATGAGTAAACTAACCAGATGTAAATTTGATCCTGATCATATTTTAGAAGAAAATCAACTCCATAAGCGTATCCAGACTCAATAAGAAAATCTTTCTTAAGATAGTCAGGTTTGTCACTGTTTGCCAAAACATCATCATAAATTTTGTTTCTGTTGATTGTGGTTAATTGACTAAAATTCTTGAGATAACCCTCAACATTTAAATCAATCTTTTTTGTTAAATCAATTTCAAAGCCGGCAATTAAATGTTCTGACTTCTGAAGTTTATGAGTTATATCCTCACCTTTGAATTCGTCAGGTATATTTAGATTTCCGCTTAAGAAACCATAGAAAAGGTTTACAACGTCTTTATCACTATTGGCTGCAACAAGATCTTGAGAATATATTCCGGCAGCAAATTTAAATCTTAGGAATTCTGTAATGTTGTACTTAATTCCTAACCTAGGTTCCAGAGAAATATCACCCATCGATGCATAATATTGAATACGGAAACCAGGCTCAATTAAAAGATTTCCTAAGTTAAGCTTGTACTTCATGTAAGTTCCTAATTCGGTGGTATTTTCCTCTTGTTGAAGCAATCTGCCAATAGAATTATAATATTCAAAATCAGTATTAAACCCAAGAACTTCAAGCCCCCATACGAATTGGTTTTTGCCCAAAAAATACAGAAAGTCCAGCCCAAGATTGAACCCACTCATTCCACTTGTGCTTGGGTATTTATCCATTGATTGGAGTCCAATTTCATAATCAGAATACGACATGTTTGCCTTAATCATAACGGTAGAACCACTCGGAACTACTGTCATATTTGCCCCAACTCCATAAGCATTCCAACCAAGACTACTCAAACCTTGATAACTAACATCGTCAGAAAATTTGAATCCAAAAAGATTAACACGACTGCCATCCGGAGAGTTTAACGAAACTTTTCCATATAAATCAGTATAGTTGAAAGGGAGTCCTTCTCCATCATTAATATATGGATAAAAAACAGTTGATGATTGTTCCAAAAATGAAGTTTTACCCGACAAAATGTATGACAAACTTGCTTTTCCTTCCTGAAATTTAACTAGCGGTCCTTCTAACATAACCTTTGTTCCAAAAGTGCTTCCTGAGACTTTTCCTGAAAACCTGTTTGGATTCCCATCTCTCATAGAAATATCCATAACTGAAGAAATTCTTCCTCCATACTCGGAGTTAAAACCTCCGGTATAGATATCCGCAGTTCTAATAATGTCGGAATCAAAAACAGAAAAGAGTCCTATTGAATGAAACGGATTATAAATTACCATACCGTCTAATAAAACTAGGTTTTGTATGTTAGAACCTCCACGAATATAAAGTTGACCTCCTTGGTCTCCTGTAAATGTTACACCAGGAACAACTTGCAGATATTGAGCAATATCAGGTTCACTACCAATTGAAGGCATTTGTTTTATTTGTTGAGGAGTTACTTTTACTTTTGATATGCGGATTTGGTTACGCATTTCTTGTCTTTCGGCAGATACTACAGCTTCGTCAAGGACAAATGCAGCCTTGTTCATATAGTATGTATTTGAATGGATTCTGCCGTTTGTTATGCTGAATGGCTCAACTATACTATCGTAACTAACATAAGTAATTACAACTGTATAATCTCCATCAGGCATTTTGGGGATTGAAAAATATCCATTTACATCAGTAGCAGCACCAAAACCGGTACCCCTTACCGAAACGTTTGCAAACATACATGGCTCGCCATTATCCTTATCAAACACAAAACCTTTAATTGCTCCGGTTTGTGCAATAGCGCCAAGCCAAGAGAAAGTAAAAAGTAATATTAGAAAAAATAATCGTTTAATCGTTTTGTTCATCTGTTGTGTCCTTCTTTTTAATTTCTCTTTCAGCAAGATCAATAGATTTTTTCTTCTCTTTCAGGGTTTTTATTTCTTCTTTTGCTTTGTTAATCTTTTTTTCAAAATCTTTCAAGATACTATCTGAACCACTAGAGAAAAATCCCATGTTATTCTCGTATTGATTAATTTCTAGGTTTAATTCTTGAATCCTTCTTAATATTTTGCTACGTTCTCTTTGCAAACCTTCAATCTCGCCGGTTTCCTTCAAAATTTCAACTTTCGAATTAAAGTTGCTTACGTCAAGAGAATTTTTACTCAGATTGAGTTTTTCGTATATTTCGTTTATAACCTCACGAAACTCATTATATAATCGGTCTTTTTGAAAATTGGCAACATAACCAATTTGAGTCCAACGAGTTTGAAATGATTTAATGCTATTAATATTGTCTGATTGATTTTCTTTTGGAACGAATTCTTTAATTTCTTTAATTAAATCTTCTTTTTTATCAAGATTTATTTTATGTTCCTTGTCTATATTTGAGAAAAATTCTGACTTTGCGTTGAAAAACTTATCGCATGCTAATCTGAACCTCTTCCAAACCTGATCAGAATATTTCTTTGGTGCTGGACCAACTTCTTTCCATTTTCTTTGAAGGTTAAGATAAATTTCAGTTGTTTTTTTCCAATCTGTAGAGTCCTGTAAGGATTCTGCAGTGACACAAAATTCAAGCTTTTTCTGGTAATTGAGGTTTAATTCTTCGTTTATAATTTCGAAAAATTCTTTTTTTGTATTAAAAAATCTATTGCATGCAGCACGAAATATTTCATATACTTCTGCATTAACTTCTTTTGGAACCATTCCTATGGTTTTCCATATTTTTTGTAATTCGAGAATCTTTTCGGTTTGATTACCCCATTCTTTTCCGGTTGAAGGAGTTTCTGCATCAGCAATTGCTTCAGCTTTTTCGCACAAAATTAGTTTTTGTTCATAGTTAACTTTACGCTCTTCTTTTAGCTTTTCAAAATAATCCTGATAAGTTTGACGTATTTTCTTGCTGGCAATGCTGAATCTATCCCATATTTCTTCTCTTTTGTCAGCAGGCACAGGACCTAGCTCTTTCCATAAATCATGTAATTCCTGAAGACTTTTGTATGAAGCAACAGCGTCTGTTTCAAGTAGAAGTTCTTCTGCTTTCTCACAAAGATTTATTTTATGCTCAAGATTTTTTTTGAAATCAAGATCACGTAATTCTTTGTTTATTCTTACAAGATCATAAAATCTTTCAATTTGTAATTGATAGTTTTTCCATAAACTTGTTGCTTTTGATGCTGGTACCAGACCAATTTTTAGCCACTCTTGTTGTAATTCTTTGAATTCAGCAAATGTTTTGTTTACGGACTCTTCTCCATTTGCCAAACCTTTAATTTTTTCAATTATTTCGTTTTTACGATCAAAGTGTTTCTCTTTTTCAAGCTCTTGTTTGACAGCATGCTCAGTTTTTTTCTTTTTATAATCTGTCATAAGTTCTTTCAGGTAGTCTTCTGTTGGATCTTTTGGTATCTCATAATTTATGTCTTCACCAGCATTCCCTATAATCTCGGATTTTAGCTTCTCAAATTCAGCTTTCTGAGTTTTATAATATTGGCTCTTAAGTATATCGATCTGTTTGCGAGTCAACTCAATATCACCTTCATGAATTAATTCTTTCAGCTTGACAAGGATTTCTTCTTTTGATAATTCAGAAAAATCAGTTGTTGTGTCTGAAGCGTCATCATTATCTGGATTGATTTCTGAGAAAATATCTTCTTCAGTTACTAAAGCATCCGTATTTTTTACATCTGAAACTTGTTCGATTGGAGTTTCGTCAATCTTTTTAATTTCCTCCGTTGTTTCTTCGTCTTCAGTTGTGTCTTTAGAGATAATAGACTCAATTATTTCTTCAGTTTCCTCAATAGCGGGCACGATTTCGTTGTTTTTATCTTCAATTTCTAAGCTAATTTGCTTGTTTTCCAATTCGCTGTTCATGTTAAATTATTGATATTTAATACTTTAATACTTACAATTATATATTTTGTAAAACTTACGAAGGTATGTTTTTAATGAATTACTAGCAAATTTTTAATGTTTTTTCTATCCCTTATATATAATATGTCAAAAACATGTTGGGTTTAAATAAAAAACATGTGTTTTACTTGTTTGTTGTAATTGTGAGATTTTACTAAATGAACATTAATTATTTAGAAATAAAATAGAGATTGTTCTAATTGCATATTTTTACTTTTGCAACAACTCCATAATGATCCGCTAAATCTATTACCATGTTCTTATATTTGAATTTTGGTCTGATTATCTTTTGCTGAATTATAGATGTTGACGTTCTACAATTATTCAATAAAATATAATCTAATTGAATACCATGTTCGTGAGAATTCCAAGAGTTCTTCCCATCAATTGTAAAAGGGTCTTCTTCATTTATAGGATAGTCTTTAACACCAAGAGTACGGAGCATTAATTTATAATTTGTTGTGTCGGATTTCCTGGTATTCATATCGCCAAGTACAAAGACAGGAATATTGTCTTGATGATTATCTGAAAGTAAATCTGTAATTTCTTGATATTGTGAATGACGATGTTCAATTGCTTCATCTGAATTTCCTGATTGTAGATGTGTTCCTGCTATTTGAAAAATAATTCCATCTTTTTCCGCTTCAATAAGGGTACATCCTTTAGCAGCCCATCCATCTTCACTAACTCCTTTTTGGTAAATAACATGGTCAACATATTTAATAGGGAATTTGCTTACAATTAAAACACCATTGCTGGTTAATCGTCCAAACTTTGATTTTGTGCTTATTTGATAAGGATAAGCTTTTTGCAAATGCCTCTTGAGTTTCCGCTTAATTTCTAAATCAAATACTTCCTGAAAAACAATAATATCAAAATTATTATCATTGCAATATTTAACAATTTCAGGTTCTCGTACACGCTGTTTTTTTTGTAGTGATTTAGAGAAAATTTGAGGACCATTTGGCAGCATCTGGATGTTCCATGATACTATATTAACTTTGATTGATTTCTTTGCTTCAGTTTGTGCATAGTTCT
>CAZUQY010000027.1:0-9222 GCA_964622935.1 uncultured Bacteroidales bacterium
GTCAAAAAAATAAGTTTGATTCTTCTCATATTTAGTGCCGCATTATTCCTAATTTCATTTGCATTACTTAATAACACTATTAGGCTAATGATCTACTCAAAACGATATATCATTAACACTATGAAACTGATTGGAGCAAAGCGAAATTTTATTAGAAAACCATTTTTACTATCAGGAGCACTTCAAGGTTTTTTAAGTTCTCTAATTGCAATTTCATTTTTAATGGCAATAGTATACTTCATGAATAATCAGATTGGTCAAATGCTAAATTTAATAAACATTCAAACTCTAGGAATTTTGTTTTTGATTGTTATGCTTCTTGGAGTATTTCTATCAGTAATTTCGACATACTTTTCAATTAATAAATATTTACGTTTAAAATCAACAAATCTATATTACTAAAATGGATAAAAAGATACAAGAAGTAAATAAAGCCGATGAACAAAAATCAGGATTTGTTCTGGAAAAGAAGAATTATATCT
The DNA here is from genome assembly GCA_964622935.1 of uncultured Bacteroidales bacterium. Classification (GTDB taxonomy): domain Bacteria; phylum Bacteroidota; class Bacteroidia; order Bacteroidales; family ML635J-15; genus Bact-19. Next base: position 483 of record CAZUQY010000027.1, read on the forward strand.
TGATTGGTGTTGGCTTTGTGTTAATAATAATTGGATTTATTCTGCTATCAGGAGGAAAAAGTGAAGACCCTAATGTATTTAATCCAGATATTTTTAGTTTCAGGAGAATAACCCTTGCTCCAATTGTAATATTACTTGGTTTCATTACAGAAATCTTTGCAATTGTCTGGAAACCTAAAAAATAATACTCTATGGAATGGTTTGAAGCTTTAATTCTTGGATTAATCCAAGGATTAACAGAATTTTTGCCGGTAAGCAGTAGTGCTCATTTAGAAATAGGCAAATATCTTTTTGGGATTGAAGGCGAAGACAATCTCTACTTTAGCATACTTGTTCATGGAGCTACAGTTCTTAGTACGATTATCGTATTTAGAAAAGAGATATTAGCATTAATCAAAGGACTTTTTAAATTTAAATATAATGAGGAAACAGAATACATCTTTAAAATAGTTGTATCCATGATTCCTGTTATGATAATCGGATTGCTATTTAAAGACCAGATAAAATTATTATTTAGAGGTGGAAATTTATTTTTTGTAGGATTAATGCTGATTGTTACAGCTTTGCTCCTCTCATTTACATTCTTCTTCAAAAGAAAAAACAACAAAAACATTGGTTATGTAGATGCAATAATAATTGGTATTGCTCAAGCTTTTGCAGTATTCCCTGGAATTTCTAGATCAGGTGCAACAATTGCTAGCGGTTTGCTACTTGGAAATAAAAAGGAAGATGTTGCAAAATTCTCATTCCTAATGGTCTTAGTGCCAATACTTGGAGAGAATCTACTAGACATTATTGGTGGAGAGTTCTCAGGTTCTGGATTATCAGTTTCTGTAATGGGAATAGGATTTATTGGCGCTTTTCTTTCAGGATTATTTGCCTGTAGCATTATGTTAAGAATTGTAAAAAAAGGTAAACTTATTTGGTTTGCTATCTATTGTCTTATTATTGGTGTAATTTCAATGCTATTTTTCAACTAATGATTAGTTCTTTAGATAATACCAAAATACCAGAATTTGAATCAGGTGAGGTTATTCTGGTAGACAAACCTCAAGGGTGGTCGTCGTTTGATGTGGTAAATAAAATCAGATGGAAACTTCGAGATATAACATCAAATAGAAAAATTAAAGTTGGACATGCAGGAACACTCGATCCTCTTGCAACAGGATTATTAATTGTTTGTACAGGAAAAGCGACAAAAACCATTGAATCTATGCAAAATGACGATAAGGTTTATGAAGCTACTTTTAGATTAGGTGCTACTCGTCCGTCATTCGATATGGAAACAGAAATCAACAACACATTTGATTTAGCCAATATTAATGAAGACAAAATTAAAAAGGTACTATCTTCTATGGAAGGAGAAATGTCTCAAACACCACCTATTTATTCAGCAATACAAGTTAATGGAAAAAGAGCATATGAGTATGCCAGAAAAGGAAAGGAAGTAGAATTAAAATCACGCCAGATTTTTATTTCAAAAATCGAATTACTTAAAATAGAGCTCCCGGATGTGACAGTTAAAGTTCACTGTAGCAAAGGGACTTATATTCGTTCATTAGCAGATGAATTTGGAAAAAGACTTGACAACGGAGCATTTTTATATTATCTTAGGCGAATCCAAAGTGGAGAATTTTCAATAGAAAACGCATTTCAACTAAATAATTTTATAGATTTTTTAAAAAATTTGTAACTTTTTTGAATTTAATCAGTATAAGAAAAAGCTTAATATTTCACTAGACTAAAAATATGAAATTATCACAATTTGCATACAATTTACCTGAAGAGTTGATAGCACTGAATCCATCAGACAACAGAGACGAGTCAAGACTTCTTGTCTTTCATAGGAAAACAGGCGAATTTGAGCATAAAATTTTTAAAGACGTAAAAGATTATTTTGACGATAAAGATCTTATGATTTTTAACGACACTAAAGTCTTCCCAGCCAGGCTTTTTGGCAACAAAGAAAAAACAGGAGCTCGCATCGAAGTTTTTCTGTTGAGAGAACTCAACAAAGAACAACGTTTGTGGGATGTCCTTGTAGATCCGGCAAGAAAAATCAGAATTGGAAACAAGCTTTATTTTGGTGAAAACGATGAGTTAGTCGCTGAAGTTATTGATAATACTACCTCAAGAGGTCGTACTCTCAGATTTTTAATTGATAATGAATATGATGAGTTTAAAAAAACTCTCTATTCGTTAGGTGAGACTCCTCTACCAACTCACATCATAAAAAGAGACGTAAATGATCAAGATAGTGAAAGATATCAAACCATTTATGCAAAAAACGAAGGTGCTGTTGCAGCTCCTACTGCAGGCATGCACTTTAGTCGCGAACTTTTAAAAAGACTTGAAATAATCGGTGTAAACTTTGGGTACATTACACTTCATGTTGGTCTCGGTAACTTTAGAAATGTTGATGTTGAAGATCTTACGAAGCACAAAATGGATTCTGAGGAAATCTTTATAGCAGAAGACGTAGCAAACCTAATTAATAATACCAAAGAAAATAAAAGAAGGGTCTGTGCTGTTGGAACAACTGTTCTAAGAACGATAGAAAGCTCAGTAACTACTACTGGATTTGTAAAACCTTTTGAAGGATGGACAAATAAATTTATTTTTCCACCATATGAGATAATGGTTCCTAATGCTTTGATATCAAACTTTCATCTTCCAAAAACAACTTTAATGATGACCGTTTCCGCTTTTACAGGGTATAACAATCTGTTAAAAGCATATGAAATTGCAATTAAAGAAAAATACAGATTTGGTACTTATGGAGATGCAATGCTAATAATTTAAGCTTTTATCATTTGATCAAATTGTATTATTGGCTTGCCATCAAATTTTAGCAATAAATTTGCGACACATAACACATCTTTTTCACAATATATTGCGATACGATTAATATCTTTTTCAATATAATATACTTCATAAACCTGACTTCCATCAATATCATCTTTGGGTGTAGGTATTTCAAATAAATCTGCAAGAAGAGCTAAAGAGGTATAGTGTTTGTAATCTCCAAATTTCCACAAATCCAGAGTATCCAAATGATTTATTTCCCATGGTTTCTTACCAGCTATATCCAATGATGGAGGCAATTTAATACCATTTACCAACATTCTTCTAGCAATATAAGGCACATCAAACTCTTTAAGATTATGCCCACACAACTGTTTGGATCCATTCTTATCCCATGAGTTTAACATGTTTGCAAATTCTGTAAGCAAAAGTTTTTCATCATCTCCAGAAAAAGATTTAGCTCGCAATTGGTTACCATTAACTATTAATCCAACAGAGATACAGACAATCTTCCCAAATTCAGCATATATTCCTGCCCTTTGATAAACATCTGATGCCGATTCGGTTTCTGAACGAAAATAAGTAGATTTTTTATCCCAGTGTTTCTGAAAATTTTCAGAAAGCTCTGAAAAATCTTGAAACATTGGAACTGTTTCGATATCAAGAAATAAAATATCATTAAAATTCAAATTTTTCATATTTTCTATTTTGTTATATTTTGCAAAATAAATTTAGTTAACAAGTCTATTGCCACAGAATTCTTCCCTCCTTGTGGGACAATTATATCCGCATAGCGTTTTGTCGGTTCAATAAATTGTAAATGTGAAGGCTTAACAGTATTTTCATACCTTTCCAGAACAGTAGAAATCGATCGCCCACGTTCAATAATATCTCGCTGTATTACTCTGGATAATCTATCATCAGCATCAGCACAAACAAAAACTTTAAGATCCATCAAATTACGTAGTTCTTTCTGTCCAAGAATCAAAATCCCTTCAACTATTACTACAGGACTCGGATTTATAAGAATTGTTTCGCTGCTTCTAATACATGTCAAATATGAATAAATCGGTTGATGAACCTGATTTTCATGTTTTAAATCCTTCAAATGCTTAACCAATAATGACCATTCAATTGCATCCGGATGATCAAAATTTATTTTTTGCCTCTCCTGAAGTGGAAGATGACTATTATCCTGATAATATGAATCCTGAGGGATTACTGTTACACTGTCTTTAGGTAATTTTTCAATAATTTTACTGACAACAGTAGTTTTTCCAGATCCCGTTCCTCCGGCGATACCAACAATTAACATAATGCTTTTTTTATTCTAAAATTTTGATAATTTTGACATATAAAAATAATAAAAATAAATTAAAATGCTGTATCCTTTAAAATTCAAATCCATTTATAAAGAAAAAGTCTGGGGCGGAGACAAAATAAGAAAACTTAAAAGTGATAATAGCACCCCTTTAAATTGTGGAGAAAGTTGGGAAATATCAGCGATACAGAACGATATTTCAGTTGTCGAGAATGGCTTTTTAAACAATAATTCACTTGAAGAAATTATTGAAATATATATGGGAGAAATTGTTGGAGATTCGGTTTTTGATAAATTCGGATATGAATTTCCAATCCTTTTAAAGATTATTGAAGCAAAAGAGAACCTTTCTATCCAAGTTCATCCAAATGACAAAATTGCTGAAGAACGTCATCATGCAAGAGGAAAATCGGAAATGTGGTATGTTATTGAAAGCGAAGAAGACGCACGTTTAATCTCAGGTTTCAAAAATCAAACAAACTTCAAAGAACTAACTGATGCAATAAATTCAGGCAATATAGATGAACTCATTAATCAACCAATTATAAAAAACTCAGAAGTTTATTATATCCCAGCAGGTAGAATCCATAGTTTAGGTAAGGGGAATATAATTGTAGAAGTTCAGCAAACATCTGATGTAACATATCGCCTCTACGATTATAATCGCTTAGACAGAGAACTGCATTTAGAACTTGCCAAAGATGTAGTTGATTTCAATCCAATTGAAAAACTAACAGAAACTTTTGACAGAACTCCCGACAAATCAAACAAAATAATCAAAACAGATAATTTTACTGTAAACTTTCTTCCAATAATGAATAGTCTTGAAAAAGATTATTTCAAACTGGATTCTTTTGTAATTTATTTCTGTTTAAAAGGAGAGCTTATTATTAAATACAAAAATAAAACAGAAACAATTTCTACTGGTGAGACAGTTCTAATCCCTGCCCAATTAAAAAACATTGTTTTAATTCCGAAACAATACACTGAAATGCTAGAAGTTTATATGGAATTATAAGCCACTATTTGTTAATTCATTAAAGACTTCTTCCAAAGATTTCTCTTTTAATTGAAGACTTAATACAATATTGTTCATTTTTACAGCAAGATTAAATAAATCCTGTCTAATATCCGTGTTTTTATCAAAACCGATAACAAACTTATTGTTTTCAAATCTTGCAACTTTAAGAACACCGTTAATATTCTCAATCCTTTCTGTATTTATGCCATCCCTGAATTCCACAAACAATGTTTTAATTTCCGATTCCCCATGCAAATGCATACTCTTAGTACTATCATCTGCAACAATTTTACCTTGATTGATAATAATGATTCTATCACAAATAGCATCTACTTCTTGCATAATGTGAGTTGATAGCATAACTGTTTTTTCTTTTCCTAAATTTTGAATAAGATTCCGTATCTCGACAATTTGATTCGGATCTAAACCAGAGGTTGGCTCATCTAAAATCAATATCTCTGGATCATGAATTATTGCCTGAGCAAGTCCTACTCTCTGTTTATATCCTTTTGAAAGGGCTCCTATTTTTTTATTAATCTCAGGTTCTAAACCAGTTAGTGAAATCACTTCTTCAATTCTCTTAACCCTATTTCTAATTTTATAAATCCCTGCAATAAAATTTAAAAACTCTACAATATACATATCCTGATACAAAGGATTCTGTTCAGGTAAATATCCAAGTATCTTTCGGACCTCCATAGAACTCTCTAAAACATTTAGCCCATTGAGATAAACATCACCATCAGTTGGTGGGATAAAACCCGTAATAATTTTCATCAAAGTAGATTTCCCAGCACCATTAGGACCTATAAAACCGATTATCTCACCAGATTTAATCTCAAAACTAACATTATCAAGAGCTCTCTGAGTTCCAAAAACTTTACTGACATTTTGAATTTTTATTGACATGCGAAACGATTTTTATTTATCATTAGAAATACAAAAATAATAAAATTTAACCTGATTCTATTATTGTTAATTAGAATGAGTATAAATTGGCCGCTATACTTGCTATAATCTATAAAAACTACAACTTTTGTGTAAATATTTCGTGTAATTAATAAAGGTGTCGCATTTATATTCAATTATTTAAAACTTTAGTCATGGAAACACATAAACATTCATCGGGGAGTGAGAGTGATTCTGACATTAAACAAAGTCGGAGACGTATAATTAGCATAACCACGAGTATTTTGTTCTTAATACTCATGCTAATTTTACCAAAAACTCAAATGGCCCAATCAGGCCTATGTGATCCAAGCGTTCCATTTTTTACAGTAGATTTGACCAGTGCTCCCGATGCAACATGGTTATCGCCAAATATTGCAAGACAAGATTTATGCTGTGGTCAATCCGGCGTCAGATGTATTGAATTTGAAATAACTCTGCATCCAGATGCAGTTGCAATAAATTTCACTATTGCTTCAGGAGCAATTCCTCCAGGAGCAATGTTTTATCAAATTAATTGTGGGCCTCCAGTCGTTGTTGGGAGTCCAGTTTGTATCTCAGGAGTAGGTCCTCATACTTTAACTTTTTGCAAACCCGGCAATAACGCTAACACATATGAGGTTTTTTCTCTTCCTCCTCCCTCAATTTCAGATACTCTTCATGCAACAGAAAATTGCTCAGCTATTATCGATATTTTTGGCTTACAATCTGGTACTATAACACTAACAGATATCACTGGAGGTGGTACATATTTAAGTTATTTAAGCTGTACTAATTGTGACAACCCAACAGTAACTCCAACTGGAGCATTCCCTTCTTTTGTAGAATATGAAATATGTGGTACTCCAATAAACACAGGATGTATTGCAGCAGCGATATTTTGTGATACAGTAAGAGTATATTTACATGATACAATTGTGGCATCAATTAACCCAAATCCTGCAGAGTTCTGTGTTGGAGATGCAGGAGTATGGCTTTACTCAAATGTAACTAATGGTGTTCCACCATTTACTTATGAATGGTACGACCAAGCTGATGGGGCTGGAAGCCTACTTACTACTACTGCAGATTACTTTGCAACAGCTGGAGGAACTTATTCTTTTGTTGTCCGCGATTCAATGTCAATACAATGCGGGCCATCAATTATAAATGTAAATGTAATAGAAAATCCTTTACCAATTTTAAGTTTCACACCTGCAAGCCCATATCTTTGCGAAGGTGGATCTGTTAATTTAACAGTTTCTGGTGCAAACACTTATGCTTGGTCTCCTCCTAGCGGACTATCTGCAACTACTGGTGCTTCCGTAACAGCTACTCCTAATGTAACAACTATATACACAGTTGTTGGGACTGACAATAATGGATGTACTGCTAGTGCAAACATAACTGTACAAGTTTGTATTTCGCCACCTATTACTGCGGCGGCTGGTGGGGATATTTGTTTAGGCGAATCTTTTCAATTACAAGCAAATGGTGCAATGTTCTACGAATGGACACCAGCTCCTAGCCTCGACAATCCAAATATTAGCAATCCATTAGCAACCCCAATTGTTACAACTGAGTACATTGTTACTGGTTATGATCCAAGCTGCACAGTAATTCAAAATGGTGAATTTTCTATTGGGAATACCGATTTTACAACACAATATAATTACTCAAGCAACTTATTCCCAGAAGGAAATTACATGATTGGGACCAACCCAAACGATTATCACACAAGCTTTGCAAATTGTAGCGATCACACAGATGGCACAGGCAACATGATGATTGTTAATGGAAACACTGTGGCGAATTATGAAGTTTGGTGTCAAGACATTTATGTTCTTCCAAATACAGACTATATTTTTTCTACTTGGATAACAAGTGTCCATCCTACAAACCCTGCAGTACTTCAATTTTCAATCGATGGTAATTTATTAGGAAGTGCTTTTTCGGCCACCTCAACTACCTGCGAGTGGAATGAATTTTATGAAGTTTGGAATTCTGGACCAAATACTTCCATACAAATTTGTATTGTTAATCAAAATACAATTGCAACCGGAAATGATTTTGCAATAGACGATGTTTTCTTCTCACCATTATGCTCTGCAACAGATACTGTTGAAGTCATTATTCATAACCCCCCAACAATAAACTTTTTAAACATTGATCCGTTTTGTGAATTAGACCCCTCATCAGACATTGTTGCAAATCCTACAGGTGGTACTTGGAGCGGAACAGGCATTACTGATGTTAATGCTGGAACATTTGATCCTGGATTAGCTGAGGATGGAATACATCCTCTTACTTATAGCTACAATGATGGCTTTTGTCAAGTAGATACAATAATAAATGTTACTGTAGATGCTTTTGTTGACGCAACAATTACTCCTATTGGACCATTCTGCAAAGTAGATGCTGCTGTTGTTCTTAATGCTGTATCTCCGGGAGGCGTTTGGTCAGGAACTGGTATCGTTGGTAATACATTTGATCCTGCAATTGCAGGACCGGGTGACCACATTATTCAATATAATATTGTGAACGGGGCTTGCGAGGATTCTGATACGGAAACTATACACGTTGATTCTAATGTTGAAGCTACAATTACTCCTATTGGACCATTTTGTGAAGTTGATGCGGCCGTTGTTCTAACTGCAGCATCTCCA